>NZ_JAYURN010000097.1:0-38420 GCF_043756175.1 Flavobacterium sp. | reverse complement strand
TAGTGTCACTAACTTTAATGTTTTGACTACAAGTTGTAAAAGGAATTCCGTTAAATAACAATGTATAGGTTCTGATAAAATCAGCTTGATCACCATCAGAACAAATTAATGTATCACCAGAATCGCTACTTGTCATAGTTACAGTTTTGCCACAGGCATTATAGTTAAATACAGATGTTGGATTTGTAAGTGGACTTGGAATTAAGCACCCATTTACGTTTATAGATGATAACAAACAAGTTGCAGATGGGACACAACAAGATGCTACAGAAATTATTTTTGGTAGTCCACAAGCTTTTGAAGGAGGAGTATTACTATCAATTACGGTTAATGTAACTTCATAATCTCCAGCACCACCGTAATTTGAAAAATCAATTGTTAAAGGACTTTCAAAAAAAGGAGAATCAGGTAAAGTTGGATTAGAAATTGGCACACCATTTTTGGTAATATCCCATTTGTAAGAAGTATAAGGTAAAATACCTCCAGTTGTTGTAGATGTAAAAACATAGGTTTGTGCTGAATTATTAAGAGGGCAACTTCCAACAGAGGTAAAATCTGGTTTTATAGGAGTTATTACAATCATGTTTGTACTAATATCATATTTAAAACAGTGAGGACCAAGATCACAATCTCCAACGTTGCAAACATTATTGCCAACTGAATTTCCCCAACCTATAAATATATTTTTAAGTGATAGTACTTCACCACAAGTCCATTGAATTGAATTGGGTGTACTAGGCATATAAATATAAAATGTTCCTGAACTGGTCGTAGAACAGCTTTCATAACGAATATGTTGCTGAAAAATATTATTAACAAAAACATCTGCTTCAATTTGAGTTCCATAACGTGTTGTAGCATTTTGATCAAGAGTGATTTTTAAATAACCGTTAATCGTAGAACCGGTTAAACATGATGTTGGTAGAGGTAAAAAACCACCAGAACCATTAGGTGTTGTAGATACCAGTTCAACTCTCTTTATACTTATATCATTAGAACTACATCCATTACAACTATAAGTAGATTGAGAATATGAAAAATTACAAGAGAATGCTAATGAAAATAACAAAATTAGTTTCAGTAAACTTTTTTTCGGTAATAAATGAGTAATATTTTTCATAAACTTTATTTTTTAGTTTAAAAAAATGATAGATATGGCTAATTATAACTACATTTAGTTATAAGAAATCAATGATGCAATTAGAGAATTGCTATAACAAGGTTTGTTAAAAAAGTTAAATAAATTCTGAAGTGGTATTTTGAATTTACTTTGAATTGGAAATAGGTTTCAATTGATTTTCATCAGTTTCAACGATACTAAATTATATTATAAATAGTAAAGTCTAAAAAATATCAATACTTTTTCGATGAACGTGCCAATAAAACCTTTGAATTAACATTTTTTTTGTAATTCATAAAATAAAGTAACATAACAATAATACTAATACTAATTAATTACAGTTAAGTTATGAAATCACTAATTTTAGTTAGACATTCAAAATCAAATTGGGATTTACCAGTTTTAGATATTCATAGATCATTAACAGAATCTGGAATTCTAAATATCCAGAAAGTTGCCGTTATGGCAAAAGAGATTTTATCAAGTAATTGTGTAATATGGAGTAGTACAGCTGTTAGAGCATCTCACACCGCATTATTATTTTGTAAACAAGGATTATTAGACGAAAATAAAATTGAATTTAAAGACAATCTTTATACTTTCGATGAAAATCAACTCGAAAAAGAAATAAAAAAATGCGAAAATAATGTAGAAAACCTAATTCTTTTCGGACATAATGAGGCAATTACAAATTTTGTTAATAAATTTGGAGATAAATATATAACAAACGTTCCAACAGCTGGATTTGTTTACTTACAATTTGAACAAAATAGCTGGAAAGATATTAATAAAGGAAAAACAATTCGAACTATTTTTCCTAAAGAAATAGATTAATGATAATTACCGAAAACAAATATATAGATAAAGAAAAAAGTTGGTTGGCTTTTAATTTTAGAGTTTTACAAGAAGCCGCTGACAGTCGAGTTCCGTTATTAGATAGAATGCGATTTTTAGGAATATTCTCAAATAATTTAGATGAATTTTTTAGAGTTCGCTACGCTGCAATTCGTAGATTGAGTTTGGCCGGAGAAACCGCCGAGAAAATTTTAGGAGGAATCTCCTCTCAAAAATTATTAAAAGAAATTACCGAAATTGTAATCGGGCAGCAATCAGAAAGTTTAAGGATATTGAGCGTTATTGAGAAAGAACTTGAAAATCAGAACGTTTATATTATAAATGAAAACGAAATTTCTAAAGAGCAAGAAAATTTTGTAAAAGATTTTTTTATTCAAAAAGTTAGTCCAGCATTGGTAACAATTATCCTGAATGATTTAGCAGAATTCCCTTTGCTTAAAGATACTTCGGGCTATTTAGCCATAAAACTGGTCATGAAGCCAAAGGAAACTTCATCAATTCTTGAAAAAATTAAAATTAAAAAAGAAATTCGTTATGCAGTTATCGAAATTCCTAAAACAATTAATCGTTTTGTAGTTTTACCTTCAGTAAATGAAAAGCAGCATATCATCCTTTTAGATGATTTGATTCGTTACAATTTGCATAATATTTTTAATATTTTCGATTACGAAAGTATCTCGGCTCACATGATAAAAATTACACGTGATGCACAATTAGAGCTTGATAGTGATTTGAATAAAAGTTTTATCGAAAAAATATCATCAAGTGTAAAAGACCGACGAATAGGGGAGCCTGTGCGTTTTATATATGATCAAACAATTGATAAAGATACTTTGAAATTCTTTCTTCGCAACATGGAAATTGATGCTAAAGAAAGTATTATTCCTGGCGGGAGATACCACAATCGTAGAGATTATATGGATTTTCCAAACCTAGGAAGATATGATTTGTTATATAAAACCAATTTGCCACTTCCTGTTGAAGGACTAAGTCTTGAAGGAAGTATTCTAAAAAAAATAGAGCGCAAAGATTATCTAGTAAATGCACCATATCAGTCATTTTCATATATAATTAAGTTTTTGAGAGAAGCTGCTTTAGATCCAAAAGTATCAGCTATAAAAATCACATTGTACCGATTAGCAAAAAATTCTCAAATTGTAAGTTCTCTTATAAACGCTGCTAAAAACGGAAAAAAAGTAACGGTTCAAATCGAATTGCAAGCGCGTTTTGATGAAGCTAGTAATATCTCCTATGCAGAACAGATGCAAACCGAAGGAATCGAACTTATTTTTGGGGTAAAAGGACTAAAAGTACATAGCAAAGTTTGTCTGATAGAACGTATTGATGATGATGGAAAACTAAAACGTTACGGTATTATTTCTACAGGAAATTTTAACGAATCGACAGCTAAAGTTTATACCGATGTGACATTGTTTACAGCACATCAGCAAATATTGAAAGATGTCTCTAAAGTTTTTGAATTCTTTCAAATAAATTATAGAGTTCATAGATACAAACATTTAATTGTTTCTCCACACTATACAAGAACTCGTTTTAATAAATTAATAGACAAGGAAATTCTAAATGCAAGTTTAGGAAGACCAGCATTTTTAAAACTTAAAATGAATAGTTTGTCAGACAATAAAATGATCGATAAACTATATGAAGCCAGTAGATCAGGAGTTAAAATTCAATTAATAATAAGAGGGATTTGTTCTTTAATACCTGGTGTAAAAGGAATGAGCGAAAATATTGAAGCTATTTCTATAGTAGATAATTATTTAGAACATTCTAGAGTTTATATTTTTTGTAATAATAACGAACCAGAAGTTTATATTTCATCTGCCGATTTTATGACCAGAAATTTAGATAGTAGAGTAGAAATTACTTGTCCTATTTATGATGAAAGTATCAAAAAAGAGTTAATAGACACTTTCGATATTGGTTGGAAAGGAAATGTAAAAGTACGTTATCATTCAGAAAAATTAGATAATAAATACCGATTGAGAGGAGAAAGTACAATTTTTAGAGCACAATTGGAAACCTATAATTATTATCGTGATAAAATTGAGGTGGTTACTGAAAAAGTTTAGATCTTAAATCTAAATTCTAATATCTAAATTCTAAAATTAAGAATGATTTCAATAAAAAAATATGCTGCAATCGATATCGGATCAAATGCCATGAGGCTTTTGATTACAAATATTGTGGAACAAGTTGGTAAAGAAACTCAGTTTAATAAAAGTGCTTTAATTCGAGTGCCAATTCGTTTAGGACAAGATGCTTTTACCGTTGGCGAAATCACCGAAGAAAATATAGACCGGATGGTCGATGCTATGAAAGCTTTCAAATTATTAATGAAAGTATATAAAGTAGAACAGTATATGGCGTGTGCTACTTCAGCTATGCGTGAGGCATATAACGGAAAAGAAGTAGTAGCAATTATAAAGAAAAAGGCAGATATAAAAATTGAAATTATCGACGGAAAAACAGAAGCAGCCATTATTGCTTCATCCGACTTACATCAATTTATAAAAACCGAACAAACCTATCTTTATGTTGATGTTGGTGGAGGAAGTACCGAGTTTTCTTTATTTTCTGATGGAAAAATGATTGTTTCAAAATCATTTAAAAACGGAACAGTTCGTTTGCTAAACAATATGGTAAATGATATTGTTTGGGAAGAAATCGAAAAATGGATAAAAACCAACACCGAAGAATATGACAATATAACCTTAATTGGTTCTGGCGGAAACATAAACAAGATTTTTAAATTGTCAGGAAAATTGCAAGATAAACCTTTATCATATATGTATTTGCATACACAATTCCAACATTTAAATTCTCTAACATACGAACAGCGTATCGCAGAAATGGCTTTAAACACAGACCGCGCCGATGTTATCATACCAGCTCTAAGTATATACTTAAAAGCTATGAAATGGAGTGGAGCTAATAAAATTTATGTTCCAAAAATTGGATTGTCTGATGGTATTGTAAAAGCAATGTATTATGGGAAAATATAAAAAAATAATCATTACAGTTGGTATTCTATTTTTAATTGTTGGAATCATTTTCGATACTTTTTTTGCAGGAATTCCAATTCAAAATGCATCCCAAGAAATGTTAAGTACATATGATAAAAACTCATTAATATCTAATTTTTTAATGATTTCAGGAATATGTATTATTTTATTAGGTTTGATTTTAAAGAAAAGAGAAACTGAAATTTAATTAGCATTAATTGACATTAGTCAGAATAATTATTCTCAAAAAATAATTTTGTAATAAAAATAAGTACTACATTTGTCACACACTTTAGGGGTGTCTACAATATTGTAGGCTGAGATTTTACCCTCTGAACCTGATGCAGTTCATACTGCCGTAGGGAAAAGTAAGAAGACTTCCTTGTACACCTATGTACAATTATAGCCATTCCTAAAGTATAACTATATACTAAATTCTAAAAGGAATGGAACTAAAAATCAACAATCAAACCAAATATTTCACACCAGAAAAGCTTACGGTTCAATCATTACTCGATTTAGAAATCCCCGTAAAACAAAAAGGGATTGCAGTAGCAATAAACAATACTGTGATTCCAAAATCAAATTGGAATTCACATTATCTTAACCCAACCGACGACATTCTAATAATTTCTGCAACTCAAGGAGGATAATTAGGTTACTCGAACGGGCTTCTCGATAGCTATCGGGACATTTCAAGTCCGTATACAAAACCTCTAAAACATAGTCATAGTAAGAGCTTCCTTTGGTCGCTTTCCTATTTCCTTGTTTTTTACGGTTTTGCCTTTACGGGCTTTCTTTTATTATCCCTAGTACATAAGAAAATATATCAAAATATAAAACTACAAGACAATGAACAGTGAAGAAAAAATCTCAAGAACCCCATTTCCAAATTCTAAAAAAGTATATATCGAAGGAGAAATCCACCAGATAAAAGTCGCCATGAGAGAAATCTCACTTGCAGATACAAAAATGTCAAATGGTCGAATAGAAAAAAATCCACCTCTAACCGTTTACGATACTTCAGGTGCATTTACCGATCCAAACATCGAAATAGATATACGAAAAGGATTGCCACGTCTTCGTGAACAATGGATCTTAGACCGTAATGATGTCGAAATTCTAACGGAAATCTCTTCTCAATACGGAAAAGAACGTCTAAATAATGATAAGTTAGATCATTTGCGTTTCGAGTATTTACACCAACCAATGCGTGCCAAAAAAGGAGCAAATGTATCCCAATTGTACTATGCAAAACAAGGAATCATTACACCTGAAATGGAATATATTGCCATTCGTGAAAACCAACGTTTAGAACTGATAAACGACCAAACCAAAGCGATGCAATGTCAGCACAACGGAAATAGCTTTGGGGCAAACACACCTAAAAGTAAAATCACACCCGAATTTGTAAGAAGCGAGGTTGCCCGTGGTCGTGCTATAATTCCTAACAACATTAACCATCCCGAAAGCGAACCCATGATTGTAGGTCGTAATTTCTTGGTAAAAATTAATGCCAATATAGGAAACAGTGCCGTAACTTCAAGCATCGAAGAAGAGGTAGAGAAATCTGTTTGGGCTTGTCGTTGGGGAGCTGATACTATTATGGATTTATCCACAGGAAAAAACATACACGAAACTAGAGAATGGATTATTCGTAATTCTCCAGTTCCAATTGGAACCGTACCAATTTACCAAGCCCTAGAAAAAGTAAACGGAATTGCCGAAGATTTAACTTGGGAAGTATATCGTGATACACTAATCGAGCAAGCAGAACAAGGAGTTTCCTATTTTACCATTCATGCAGGCGTTTTATTACGATATATACATCTAACGGCAGATCGTGTTACTGGAATTGTATCTCGTGGCGGATCTATTATGGCAAAATGGTGTTTATTTCATCACAAAGAAAATTTCTTATACACACATTTCGAAGATATTTGTGAAATCATGAAACAATATGATGTAGCCTTTTCATTAGGAGACGGTTTGCGTCCAGGTTCTATTGCCGATGCAAATGATGCAGAACAATTTGCCGAATTAGAAACACTTGGAAAACTAACCAAAATTGCCTGGAAACATGATGTTCAGGTATTTATTGAAGGTCCAGGTCATGTCCCAATGCACATGATTAAAGAAAATATGGAGAAACAATTAGAACATTGTGACGAAGCTCCTTTTTATACTTTAGGACCATTAACCACAGATATTGCCCCAGGTTATGATCACATTACTTCTGCAATTGGTGCTGCTATGATTGGCTGGTACGGTTGTGCGATGTTGTGTTATGTTACACCAAAAGAGCATTTGGGATTACCTAATAAAAAAGATGTAAAAGATGGAGTAATCACTTATAAAATTGCAGCTCATGCTGCCGATTTAGCAAAAGGTCATCCTGGGTCACAATACAGAGACAATGCACTAAGTAAAGCTCGTTTTGAATTCCGTTGGGAAGACCAATTTAATTTATCATTAGATCCAGACACAGCTCGTGAATTTCATGATGAAACACTTCCTGCCGACGGAGCAAAAGTGGCTCATTTTTGCTCGATGTGCGGTCCTAAATTTTGCTCTATGAAAATATCACAAGAAATTCGTGACGTAGCTGAAGCAGAAAAAGGCATGCAAGAGAAGTCACAAGAGTTTGTAGAAAGCGGGAAAGAAATTTACATCTAAATATGATAGTCATTACCAATGTTTTTTCTATTAGGAATGAAATCAACACAATTCATTCGCTGTTTTCGGAAGGATTAATGTTGTTGCATATTCGCAAACCTAATTTTTCAGAAAAGGAATTAAAAGTTTTTTTATCTGAAATTAAATTGGAATATAGAAACAAATTGGTTTTACATAGTCATCATCATTTAGCGGTTGGATTCGGAATCAATAAACTACACATTACAGGGAAAAACCGAGAGCAATTACTCACAAGCCCTGACAGGTTTTTAAAACCTGTCAGGTGTAAAACGTCAATTGCATCAACTTCAATTCATTCGATTCAAGATTTCAATACCTTATCAAAAGAATTTGATTATGCCTTTTTGAGTCCAATTTATCCGAGCATTTCAAAGCCAGATTATGTTTCCGAAGTCAATCATTTTGAAACTATAAAAAATCGAGTCAATTTTTCAACAAAACTAGTTGCTCTAGGTGGAATTTCTCCAGAAAATATTCAACAAACATTAGAAAATGGTTTTGATGATGTTGCTCTTTTGGGAATCATTTGGAATAGTACTAATCCGTTACAAAATTTTAAAAAATGTCAACAAATCGCCCTTTCGTATTAACAATTGCAGGATTAGACCCTTCGGCAGGAGCAGGAGTTTTGGCTGATGTAAAAACATTCGAACAACATTGTGTTTATGGTTTTGCCATTAATACTGGAAACACAATTCAAACTGAAAATATATTCTACGAAATGCAATGGACAGACTTGATTTTTGTTTTAAAATCATTAGACAAATTGTTTAATAATTATATGATTAAAGCAGTGAAAATTGGGATTGTTCCTTCATTAGATTATTTAAAAGACATTGTTTTTACTATTAAAAAACTTTCATCTAAAACAAAAATAGTTTGGGATCCAGTTTTAAAATCATCAACCAATTTTAATTTTTTAACCATCGAGAATCAATTTACTTTGATAGAGATATTAAGGAATATAGATCTAATTACTCCAAATTATAATGAAATACTGAAACTGCTTCCGCAGAAAATTTCCGAAGAAAATATTGCCGAAGAACTTTCAAAACATTGCTCAATTTTACTTAAAGGTGGACACAATCCAGAAGTAATCGGAACGGATTATTTATATAACAAAAACGAACGGATTACTATAAACCCGAAAACTACAACAATCATAGAAAAACACGGTTCCGGTTGCGTTTTATCATCGGCAATAACTGCTAATCTGGCGCTAAACTACGATTTAGTCATATCCTGCCAAAAGGCGAAGATTTACATTGAAAATTATTTAAACTCAAACAAAACTCAGTTAGGATATCATTATGTTTAGCAAATTACAATACATCTCGCAGGGAGAAACGATTTACCAGCAAATACGAAACATTCATCATGCTCTGGATAAAGGCTGCGACTGGATTCAATTACGATTTAAAAACGGTACGGAAGAACAATTAATCGATTTAGCCGAAACATCCAAACTCCTCTGCGATACCTATTCGGCTACTTTCATTATTAATGACAATCCTTATTTGTGCCAACAAGTTGATGCTGATGGAGTTCATTTGGGTTTAACCGATATGAGTGTCAAGGTAGTACGAACCATTCTGGACGAATTTAAAATTATTGGAGGCACAGCCAATACTTATGAGGATGTCCTTCGAAGATTTGAAGAAAACTGTGATTATATAGGTCTTGGCCCTTATAAATTTACTACTACCAAACAAAATTTGAGTCCGCTGCTTGGCTTGGAGGGATACCAAAACATTTTACAAAAACTGAAAGAGGAAAACATTCAAATTCCAATTTATGCCATTGGAGGAATAGAAATCGAAGATGTAGGAAATCTTATAAAAACAGGAATTCACGGAATTGCGGTTTCGGGTTTAATTACCAATGAAATTGAAGAAAAAAACGACACACAACTAAACACAACCTTATATGTCAACTCTTAAAATAGCCGATACAATATTCAATTCTAGATTGTTTTTAGGAACCGGAAAATTTGGCTCTAACCTTCAAATGGAAGAAGCGATTCTTGCCTCTGGAAGTGAATTAGTAACCGTTGCCCTAAAACGCATCGATTTAGAAACCGAAACAGATGCAATTTTATCACATTTAAAACATCCTAAAATTAATTTATTACCCAACACATCGGGAGCAAGGAATGCCAAAGAAGCCATTTTTGCTGCCCAATTGGCTCGTGAAGCTTTAGAAACTAATTGGCTGAAACTAGAAATTCACCCCGACCCAAAATATTTAATGCCTGATGCTATTGAAACTTTAAAAGCTACTGAAGAATTGGCAAAATTAGGATTTATCATCTTGCCATACATACACGCAGATCCAGTTTTATGCAAACATTTAGAAGAGGCCGGAACTGCGGCAGTTATGCCATTGGGATCACCAATAGGGAGTAATAAAGGCTTAAAAACCATCGATTTTTTAGAAATTATTATCGAACAAAGTAAAGTACCTGTCATTATTGATGCGGGAATAGGTGCTCCATCGGACGCTACAAAAGCAATGGAATTAGGTGCCGATGCTGTATTAGTAAACACGGCGATTGCCATCTCTGGAAACCCAAAACTAATGGCCGAAGCGTTTAAAGAAGCTGTAATCGCAGGCCGAAAAGCATTTGAAGCAAAAATGGGTCAACAATATAAGCATGCAGTAGCATCAAGTCCTTTGACAGCTTTTTTATATGAGTAAATAAAATTGATAAAAATCAAATAAAATGAGCACATTTAAAAATATTTTTGAAAACTATGATTGGGAAACAATTAAGGGAAAGATTTATCAAACGACTGCTTCAGAAGTTGAACTTTCATTGGCTAAAAACAAACGCAATTTAGATGATTTTTTAATCTTAATTTCACCTGCTTCTTTGCCTTATTTAGAACAAATGGCTCAAACGACGCATCAATTGACTAAAAAACGATTTGGTAAAATAATTCAAATGTATGCTCCTTTGTATCTGAGTAACGAGTGCCAAAACATTTGTACCTATTGTGGTTTTAGTATGGATAATAAAATCAAACGAAAAACCCTTACCGAAAGCGAAATTAAATTGGAGGTAGAAGCTTTGAAAAAAGCAGGTTTCGACCATGTTTTACTCGTTACGGGAGAAGCCAATTATACTGTAAATATTCATTATTTTCTAAATGCTATCACACAAATTAGAAATTATTTTTCGAATATATCTGTCGAAGTTCAGCCACTTTCAACCGAAGAATATCAACAATTACATGAGGCTGGCGTTTATTCCGTTTTAGTGTATCAAGAAACCTATCATCGAGAAGTGTATAAAGAATACCACCCGAAAGGGAAAAAATCAAATTTCGATTTTCGACTAGAAACGCCAGATAGAGTAGGGAAGTCCGGAATTCATAAAATCGGCTTGGGCGTTTTATTAGGTTTAGAGGATTGGCGTACGGATAGTTTTTTTAATGCTTTGCATTTGGATTATTTACAAAAAACATACTGGAAAAGTAAATATTCAGTTTCTTTTCCAAGATTACGCCCAGCAGAAGGAATTATAAAGCCTAATTTTATTATGGACGATAAAGATTTAACCCAACTTATATGTGCGTATCGTTTGTGGAATGAAGATTTAGAAATTTCTATTTCGACCAGAGAAAATGAAAATTTTAGAAACAATATTATTCCAA
Organism: Flavobacterium sp.; assembly: GCF_043756175.1. Lineage (GTDB taxonomy): Bacteria > Bacteroidota > Bacteroidia > Flavobacteriales > Flavobacteriaceae > Flavobacterium. Next base: position 27,066 of record NZ_JAYURN010000097.1, on the reverse strand, counting down.
TAGGAGTGACGAGTATGAGTGCTGGTTCCAAAACAAATCCTGGTGGTTATGTGGTCGATCCAAAATCATTAGAACAATTTGAAATTAGTGATGAACGCTCTGCACAGGAGATAGCTAAGATAATTTCAAATAGCGGATACGAAACAGTTTGGACGGATAGCCCCTTAATCCCCGAAGGGAGACATAAAAAATTTTCATTTCAATCTGAAATCTAAAATCTGAAATCAAATGAGTATAATACAAGATTTTTTACGATATAATAGGCAAATGATGTTGCCAGAAATCGGGGATATTGGTCAGCAAAAATTAAAAAAATCCAGAGTTTTAGTAATAGGGGCAGGAGGTTTAGGCTGTCCTATTTTACAATATATTGCCACGGCAGGAGTTGGAACTATTGGAATTGTAGATTTTGATATTATCGAATTACATAATTTGCACCGCCAAATTTTATATACAGAAAATCAAGTTGGATTATCGAAAGCGATTACAGCAAAAATAGTTTTAGAAACTTTAAATCCATTGATTAATGTAATTGCTTTTGATGAGAAATTGACTTTGGAAAATGCCGAAAAGATCATTCTCGATTTCGATATTATTGTCGATGGTTCAGACAATTTCACCACCAGATATTTAGTAAATGATACTTGCGTGAAAGCAGGAAAGCCTCTTATTTATGGAAGTATTTTAAATTTTGAAGGTCAGATGGTGGTTTTTAATCACCAAGGAAGTAAAAATCTACGTGATATATTTCCTGAAGCTCCAGATCCTAAAGATGTACCCAATTGTAATTTTAATGGAGTTTTAGGAACTTTACCAGGTATTATAGGAACAATGATGGCGCACGAAACTCTAAAATTGATTGCCGATTTACCAACTTTAAAAAATGAATTAATCATTTTTAACACCTTAGATTGGTCATTTAAAAAATTAAACTTTTAATTTATAAATCCAAATCGAAAGCCTTTCTTAACAATTCCAAAGCTGGATTTATTTCTTTCAATCGATCGTATTTTTCCTGAACAGTAAAAGCTTTTTTAGTTTCGATAGTTTCGTTTATTTTTATCTCAATCGTAATGTTATGATTGTGTAATTTCCCTCGAATATAACCCAACAAATCGTGCTTTTCACCATCAAAATCTATTTTAGAACTTTCGTTTGGCAATTCATGAATAATAGTAGTGCCTTCTAGTTTTGGATCATCAAGCAATAATAATGATTCAAGGATTTTGTATCCTTTATCGCCTAATCTATTGGCATATTTTATCCATTGCTCGAGCATTTGAGTTTCTGTAAATGGCTCAGTTGGTAACTCGTCATGGTGTTTTTCTATAGGTTTTAGTTGCGCTTCTAATGCTCGTTTGGCCTGAATACTTTTCATAGACAAAGCAGAAAATTTCGGAGCATTTGTCATCAAATTGGAAGAAGCAATCTCATCAACCTTAGGTTTTTGAACAACTTCAATAGGTTTCTGAATTTCTTCAACAATAGGATTTACTATTACAGGTTCATTGACAATTGCAACTTCTGAAACATTCTCGGGGATTTGATTACTAGTTTTAACCTCAGTAATTGAAAATCCTGAATTCCGATAATAAGTAGGTGGAATTATATATTGTTTAGCTTTTTTTTTTCTCCATCAAAAGTGATAGAGGCCAATTGCATCAAACAAAGTTCTACGAGTAATCGCTGGTTTTGAGAAACCTTAAATTTCAAATCACAATCATTAGCCAAATCGATTCCTTGTAACAGAAAATCTTGTGAAGCTTTTTGAGATTGAGCATAATACATTTTTTGTGCTTGTTCGCCAACTTCTAACAAAGCAATGGTTGCAGGTGTTTTGCTCACCAACAAATCTCTAAAATGAGAAGCCAATCCAGCAATAAAATGATGCCCATCGAAACCTTTTGCTAAAATATCGTTGTAAGCCAATAGTAATTCTGGAATTTTATTCTCCAAAATTAAATCCGTTACATTAATATACGTTTCATAGTCCAGCACGTTCAAATTTTCGGTAACTGCTTGACGTGTCAGGTTGTTTCCACAAAATGAAACGACTCTATCAAAAATAGATAAAGCATCTCGCATGGCGCCATCAGCTTTTTGAGCAATAATATGCAAAGCATCGTCTTCGCAAATGACACCTTGACTAGCAGCGACTTCGGCGAGATGTTCTTTAGCATCTTTGACTGTAATTCGTTTGAAATCGAATATCTGACAACGAGATAATATCGTTGGAATAATTTTATGTTTTTCGGTCGTTGCCAAAATAAAAATGGCATGCTTTGGTGGTTCTTCTAATGTTTTCAAAAAAGCATTAAATGCCGCTGATGACAACATGTGAACCTCGTCGATAATATAAACTTTATATTGTCCTGTTTGTGGCGGGATACGAACTTGATCTATCAGATTACGAATATCATCGACCGAGTTGTTTGAAGCAGCATCTAGTTCGAAAACATTGAATGCAAAATCTTCGTTTGGGTCATCGTAACCAGGTTGGTTTATTTTTCGAGCTAAAATTCTAGCACAAGTTGTTTTTCCTACACCACGAGGTCCTGTAAACAATAGGGCAGAAGCCAAATGATTGGTTTCTATAGCATTCAGTAAAGTATTGGTAATGGCTTGTTGTCCCACCACGTCTTTAAACGTTTGCGGACGATATTTACGAGCCGATACTACAAATTGTTCCATAGAAATTTATTCGAAAGCAAATATAGATGTAATAAGTCAAAAGTCAAAAGTGAAAAGTCAAAAGTTTTGAAATGTTTTGGTTAATTATTTCAAAATTTTATTATTGTTTATAATTTCTATGAATGAAGAGAATAGAACAGATTTTTTATGCAATAGAAAATATAACAAGTTATAAACAACTGCTAAAACAGAACTTAAGGTAGTTTAACATCTTTTAAAGTACAAAATCTTTAAGTGAAAAACTAATTTGCATATTATAAGGCAGTTTTAAGTACTCACACTTGTCATTCAATTTTAATTAGTTGCATTTTTACACATAATTGTTAATAAGTGTGTTTTCATTATTCAAAGCTTATAATTAGATTTGTAATGTTGTAAAGGGGTTATCTAGTTTCCTTATAACAAAAAACCGAAGCGGAAACTTCGGTTGTTGAGTGCTAGAGGTTTGAAGTCTAACTTTATTTTCGAACAGATGAAAATATTAATTTCTATTTACTGTTCACTTGTTATTTTCCAAGTGACAGTTTTACTAAAGGAGATTAGAAAATTAATTTATGTAATTAAAAACTAATCTAAAACTTAAACCCATTAAGATCTTTTTACAAGAAAACTGGTGGGTTTATACTTTTTATAAACTACTTATACCATTCTAGTTGTACAGTACAAATATACAAATCAATTTAAATTAAACATTTATTTTTTAAAAATTTTAGCTTTTAAATACTATTTCTTATAGATGTTACTAGACTCAATACTTAACGTGTATTATCTTTGATTAACGAAATGCCCTAGCCCTAATAGCAGTGGAAATCCTTTTTTTTACACCTGACAGGTTTTTGAAACCTGTCAGGTGTAAAAAAAAGATTGCAATCTCGTTTTTTAGAACGAGACGGGATTAGCTCGTAAAAAAAAACTACTTTTGCAGCGCAGACCGCCTTATCGTCGTTTCGTCTTTTGGGACGAGAGGGAGGAAAGTCCGGACACCAGAGAGAAGCATAGCGGGTAACGCCCGTCGGGCCTCGTCTTTACGGACGAGGTCAAGGACAAGTGCAACAGAAAGTATGTACAGGTAATGCTGTAGTGAAACCAGGTAAACTCTATGCGGTGAAATTTCAAGTATATCGGTAGTTAAGGGCTTCTCGTCCGTTGCTGAAGGGTAGAAAGATGGATCTCGTTGGTAACAACGAGACTAGATAAATGATAAGGTATCGTCTCGTTTTTCGGAACGAGATGAGAACAGAATCCGGCTTATAGGTCTGCTTTTTTAAAATTTATTTTGTAAATTTGATTAAAATATTTTATTATGGACATTCAAACATCTAAAATAGAGTTAGTAAAATTAATTTTGAATATTGATAATTCTGAATTTATTGATAGAGTTTCTAGTTTTATTAGAAATGAAAAATCTGATTTTTGGAATGATTTAAGTTTGGCTGAGCAAAATGATATTAGAAAAGGAATTTCAGATTTAGAAAACGGAAAAAGAATCGAGTTTTCTGAATTTTTGAAGAAAATTTCTTGATGAAAGTTTATTTATCGGAACTTGCTGAAAATAAATTGTTGCTACTAGTAGATTATTTGCTGGTAAAATGGAATTTGAAAGTTAAAAATGATTTTATTGAAAAGTTAACTCAAAAAATTGAACAAATTTCCAATCAACCTGAATGCTGTCCTCAATCTAAATATTTTTTAGGTTTGTATAAATGTGTTGTGACTAAACAAACTACATTTTATTACAGAATTTTTCTTGATGAAAATGAAATCGAGATTATTACTATTTTTGATACAAGACAAAATCCGTCGCAATTAGATAAAGAAATCTAGGTTTGAATCTTAAATTCTAAGCCTACATTGCGAATACTTTCGATAGTAATTCGGTTGTCGTTAGAGAAATATTTTCTGATTCGGCTTATAAAAACATCCATACTTCTTCCTGAAAAGAAATCGTCATTTCCCCAAATACTTTGCAAAATATCATTTCGTTTGATGAGTTGGTTTTTATTTTTTAGAAAAAATAAAATTATAGCAACTTCTTTTTCTGTAAGCCTTTGGGTATGATTACCTAACTTTAATTCTAACCTATTTGGATCGAAAATGTAATTGCCTATTGTTATTTCATCGACCAAAATGGTAGTTTGATTTTTTTTCTCGCCTCTTTTTAAAATATTGTTTAATCGCAAGACCAATTCATCGGCTTCAAAGGGTTTTACGATATAATCATCGGCACCCAATTGCAATCCTTTTAGTTTGTCTTCTTTTTGTTTTCTGGCAGTCAAGAAAACAAATGGTGTTTCTGGATTGATATCGATTATTTTTTCGGCAAGTGTAAATCCGTCCATTTTTGGCATCATGACATCAAATACACAAATGTCGAAAGTTTCTTCTTGAAATAGGAGTAAGGCTTCTTCTCCGTTTTTTGCCCAAGTAATTTGATAATTATATAATTCGAGGTATTGTTTGAGAACATCGGCAAAATCGAAATCGTCTTCGGCAAGTAGTACTTTTTTCATTTATTATTGTATTATAATGGCACGCGGATGAAACGGATAAAGCGGATTTACACGGATTTTTTAATTATTTTGTCATTCCGACGAAGGAGGAATCTCATAAAGAAAAGCAATTAATGAGATTCCTCCTTCGTCGGAATGACAACTAGTCTATAAATGGACTAAAATGAGTGCATAATTTGTATAAAAAGAGTTATAAAACTCTGTGAATCTCTGTGAATCTCTGCGTTTATCTTCGTGTGTCTTTGTGAAATGTTTTTATTATGGAATACTAATGTTAAAAACAGCTCCTTTACCCAAATCGCTAATCACAGCAATGGTTCCTTGGTGTGCTTTTATAATCTGATTTACATAATATAAACCCAAACCCAATCCTTTAGTATTGTGTAAATTTCCTTGTTCTACTCGATAAAATTTATCGAAAAGTAAGGAATGTTTGCTTTTTGAAATCCCAATTCCGTCGTCTTGAATACTAATATTGAATTGGTTATTTACTAATGAAGTTCTAATATTAATGTGATTGCAACCATATTTGACAGCATTTTCTAATACATTCTGAATCGCTGTCGTAAGATGAAATTTGTCAAGAAATAAAGAAGTTTCAATTGATTTAAATTCTGTTGAAATAGCAATTGATGGATTAGAAATTTTGAAATCATTGATAATTGAATTTAAAAAAACTTCAGAATTTATCTTTTCCTTTTGCAATTCGATTTCGCTGTCTTCCAATGAATTATTTAAAACCTGATCGATTAATTGTTGCAAACGATTGTTTTGACGCGATATTGTTGCCACTAAATTATCAAAATGTTTTTCGTTATCTCGAATGTCTTTTCTTTCTAATATTTTGGTAGAAATGGCTAATGTAGCCAATGGTGTTTTTAATTCGTGGGTAATATTATTAATGAAATCGGTTTTGATATCACTTATTTTTTTTTGTTTTATTAAAGCTTTAAAGGCAATAACAAATAACGTAATTAGGGTGAGAATTGACAAAATAGCAAAGCCTAAAATCATTGCCATTCGTCTCAGAATTATAGTTTCCCAATTGGCTACCGAAACATATAAAGCATCTTCGGTAAGTAATTTGAAATCAGCATTCAAAGTATTTCCGCTCGTTGTTCCTACATAATTTCGAACCAGAAAAGCATTGTCTAGGGAAGCTAAATCTCCATATAATTTATTTCCAATGATTGGCTTTTCTGCAAAAATAGTATCTGCTATTTTAGTGTCATTATAAAGTACAAACTTGTTAAGAACAATGGCAAAATCGAGTTGTAAATCTGGAATTTCTTCTTCAAATTTAAGTTGTAGTTTACGAGTTAATTCTTTTTTGAATTGGTTTTGTAGAATGGCATTTTTAATTCTGTATCTGGTTTTAGGATCTAAAATATAATTCATCGCCAATTCCCGATACAACAAATCTTTTTTGTTGAAAATAGTCGAATCGACATCACTATAATCGTTTGTGATATCAGCAATTTTGGTTTTTACTTCGGCTCTAAATTGCGCTACTTTATAATCATAAGTAGTTTTGACCAAATAAAATTGTATGGCTGAAAGTGCCATGAGCACCACCACAGAAAACAGAATTAATAAGTTGATTTTCTTCTTCATCACTTCAAAAATAATTGATTTTATGGAATAAAAAAGACATTAACCTAGCATTAACCTTCAATTAACTTTCAGATTCAAATTTTGAAAGCAATTTTGCATTGATAATTGAATACTAAATGAAGAAAATACTGCTAATTATGCTCTTAATTTCAAAAAATTACGCCATTGCCCAAAAAACTCCAGAAGATTTTGGTTACAGACAAATGTCATTCAAATTTCAAGATGATAAAGTAGATCTGATTGTTATTTCTAAAAAAGGAGAAGAGAAAATAGCCAAACCATTGTTCTTTTTTTGCCAAGGAAGTTTGCCAAGATCAGTTGTTATTTATGACGAAAAAGGGTTGTATGGGACTTTACCTTTTAACGAAACTCCTTTTTTAGATGAATATCATATCATAATTATTGCAAAACCAACTATTCCAATTATTGCTAATGCTAATATCTTGGGCAAAAATTTCATGTATTTGAAAGATAAAGAAAATGAAATTCCACCCAAAGGTTATACCGATAGAAATTATCTAGACTATTATGTTTTTAGGAACAATTTTATTCTCAAACAATTAAGTAAAGAACGATGGGTCGATAAGAAAAAGCTTGTAGTTGCTGGACATTCTGAAGGAAGTTCGATTGCTTCAAAAATGGCAATCTTATATCCTAAAATAACACATCTTATATATTCTGGAGGAAATCCTTTTGGGAGAATTGCAAATATTTTATCAGAAGAAAATGATAAAGAGACTATAATAAATTACTGGAAAACGGTGGTCGAAAACAGTACTGTTATCAATTATAATGGAGGTGATACTTATAAAGCTACTTATAGCTTTTCCTTACCACAAAGGGAAAATTTATTACAACTTAAAATTCCAATTTTAGTGACTTATGGTTCAAAAGATGTGGCAGCAAACTATAATGATTTGTTTCAAATAGAAGTTATTAGAGATCGAAAACAGAATTTCAGATTTATAAATTATTCTGGTTTAGAACATAATTTTTTTGCTGTAAATGAAAAATCAGAACCTATTTATGAGAAAGAGAATTGGGATAAAGTGGCGAAAGATTGGTTAGAATGGTTACATAATTCAACAAATTAACCCATTGGGTACAATTATTAAAAACTTAGGAATAATAAAATATTAACCACATAGAAACATAGAAAAAAAGAGTTAGATAGACCAATTCTTGGTTCACAAAGCTATGTTTTACTGTAATAAAGTGAAACGTCTCAAAGCAATTTATTAAAATCTATGTTTCTATGTGGTTAAAAACGACAAAAATAAAAATCACACGCAAAAGGTTAAATTAAAAATGAAAAAAACACTAATAATACTGTTTTGTTTGATGATTTCAAATTTAACATTGGCACAAAATGAAATCAAACAAGATACAATTTCTAAAAAGCTAGAAGAAGTAATCATAAAAAATGAAAAGAAAGTTTTCACCAATAAAAATGGAAATTTGAAAGTTGATGTAGCCAATTCAATCTTAAAATCAGTTCCAAATACGATCGATTTATTATCAAAACTGCCCAATGTAATTATTGGTGCTAATAAAGAAACGATTAGTATTATAGGAAAAGGGAATCCGTTACTTTATATAGACAATCAAAAAGTAAGTATAAACGATTTAAATACATTGTCTGTAGATGAAATTAAAAGCATTGAAATTATAAATAATCCATCAGCAAAATACGAAGCGGAAGGTCGAGTTGTCATTTTAATTACAAGGAAATTGAGCAAAAAAGAAGGGTTTAAAATCGATTTGACAGAAAGTGCTTCCGTCAAAAAAAGATTCAATAATTATGTAGGAATCAATGCCAGCATCAAAAAAAAGAAATTAGAAATTAAAGCAAATTTTAATTACAATCAGTTAACTATTTGGGAAGGACACGATATAAAATATGAGATTCTTGAGGAAAATATTATTTCAAATTATGATGTAGAAGCTTATACTAAAAGACCTCAGTTCATTTTTGGAAGCGGATTATTTTATAAAATAAATGAAGATGATTATTTTTCTATCAGCGGAAATGCAAGAGTTCAAAAAGATATTTTTGGTATCAATACAAAAACTTTCAACAAACAAAATACTATAGAAAACAATATTTTAACACGGAGTAATAACGATAACAATCGAGTTTATTTAAATTCCTTTGCAAATTATTCTAAGAAAATAAAATCGATAAATACACAATTATTTTCAGGCTTTCAGTTTTCTAATTTCAATCAAGAAATGGTTACTATAGTTGAAAATAGTTATAATAATTCACCATTTGAACTATTACAAAATAGGAATCAAAAATTTAATGTTTCGGTTATTTCAGGTAGAACAGATTTAGAAAAAACATTTAAAAACGAAATAAAATTAGAGATTGGTGGTTTGTTTCTTAGTGCAAATGCCAAGACAAATTCGGACATTTCAGATTTAATTAGTTTGACTTCAACAGCATCAAAATATAATTTTAAAGAGCAAAATATTTCAGGTTATTCACAAGTTTCAGGTAAAATAAAAAAGTTGCAATATTCAGCAGGCTTTAGAATTGAAAGCACCAATATTATTGGGAAATATACTAATGAAATTTTGCCTTTAATTAAAAAAGATTACACTAATTTTTTCCCGAAAGTACAATTTGACATTCCTGTAGATAGTTCGAAAGCGATTACTTTAAATTATTCTAAAAGTATAACTAGACCCAATTATTCGGCTACAAATCAAGGTTCTACTTATATAAATCCTTATTTTATTTATGGAAGTAACATCAATCTTGATCCAACAATTAATGATGAAATTGCAGCTAAATTTCAGTATAATGATAAATCAATTCGATTGAGTTATTACAAAAGTTCAAATCCTGCTTATGGAGATTTTAGTTATGATAATTCTCAAAATATTTTAACTTTTAGCCAGAAGAATTTCGATAAAGAAACGGGTTTTGAAATAGATTTTACGATTTCTTTTACTTATAAATTTTGGACAGTAAATAACAGTTTGAGTTTTATTTTAAATAAAATTGAAGACAAATTAGCCATACAAAACGAATCTAAAACATATATGTATTACTATTCAAATCATCAATTCAAATTGCCTAAAGAGTATATCATTTCTACAACAGTTTGGGGACTTACGACTCAAAATGAAGGTGTTTTTGAAAGAAAACAACCCAATTTTATTATGGATTTGGCTATTTCTAAGACGTTTTTAAAAAAATGGGATTGTACTTTAAGCTTTAATGATGTTTTTAAAAATTTCGTTTACAAAGAAGATTTCATGGTAAATAAAATAAGTTCGAAGTCAAATTATCTTTCAGATACGCATGAGATTTCTTTGGGAATTAAATATTCTTTTGGAAGAATAAAAGATTCAGAATTTAAAGAAAAAAGTATAAATGATGACGAGAATAGAATACGTTAACTCAACACTATAGAAGCAGTATTTTTATTAATATTTTGACTCAAAACTAGAATAATCATTTTGTAAATGACGAGAATTTTTAGTTTTCCAAAATTCATTATTTAATTCAAAATCAGATAGAGGTAGAGTTACAGATTCAAAATCATAACGTTTATTGTCTGAAATTTTACAACTACATATTTTTGCTTTAATAGAAACTGCTGATATTGATATAGTTTCTTTTCGTCCGTTTTTCCACTGTTTTTTTATGGTTTGAATTTTCTTGGCATTACTTTTTAAAAACTCGCGAAGTGTTTTTTGCTTTTTTTCAAATTCTTCCTCAAATTCAAATTTTGATTCAGTAGTAAAAGTATAGAAATTAGAGGTTTTTCCTAAGCAACAATCATCATAAGCATTGCTAGTATAAAATAAACTTAGAAAAAATGGAGAAAAATCAAAATCATCTTTTTTGTTTAATTTGTCTGATTCAGCAATCCAATATGATATTCTTCTAGGATGTAAATTATCATTTTGTTTGATATCAAATATTAAAACTATATAATTTTTATCAATAATACTTTGGGCAAAACTTGTTAAGCAGGCTGTCAATAATATTAAAATGAATAGTGATTTTCTCATTCGAATTCTGTTGTTTTAATATAGCTGCTAACGCATTAATTTATATAATTAGTGGTAAAAAAGTATAAATGATAACGAGATAGAATACGTTAATTACGCATCAAACTCATCATCTTCATCACCAGTTTCTTCCTCGCCATTTTCTAATTCGAAGAAGGTAAAAACCGAACCACCGTAACCTTTATCATAAGAAAAATTCTCCATGTGGTTTAGTTTTGTGTATTTTGAATGTTCGATAACCATCATACCATCGTCCTCTAACAAACCGTTTTCAAAAACCAATGTAATAATTTTTTCGAAATCTTTTTGATCCATTCCGTATGGAGGATCAGCAAAAATAATATCGTAACTGGCTTTGTTTTTCTCTAAGAAAGCGAAAACATCAATTTTTATGGGTGTAATGTCAAAATCGAATTCTTTAGTCGTTTTTCTAATAAAATTCACACAACCCATATCACCATCAACACTAGTAATGGGCTTACAACCTCGAGAGGCAAATTCGTAACTTATGCTTCCTGTCCCTGCAAATAAATCGAGAACACGAAGTTCTGTAAAATTGAAATTATTATTTAAAATATTAAATAAAGCTTCCTTACACATATCAGTCGTAGGGCGAACTGGCAAGTTTTTGGGTGGAGAAATTCGTCTTCCTTTGTATTTTCCTGATATTATTCGCACGCGTGTATTAGTATAAAGTTTTGTAAATAGTCTTGTTGTGAAATTTTACTTTCTAAATCATTATTCTCAAAAAATAAGGAAACATTTCTTATATATTTATATGCAATTTGATATGTCTCGCTTTCTTTTGTGATTTCTCCAAAGATTTTTAGTTGCAAAGTTTCTGGATTGAGTTGCAATTGTTCAACGGTAAATAATAAAAAATAAATAAAATCTTCTTTGGTTTTGTATTCAAAAGAGTTAAAAAGTATTAATTCTTGATTTTTAACTACAATAATCTGAAAATTATCGTTTTGGCAATGAATAAATACTTGTGGTTCTTCTTTATTTTTACTCAAATCCAATACTTTTTTTACAAGAATAGAATAGGAGTGTTTATAATCAAAACTTCCATAAATATCAATCAATGAATTGTTTATATTCACATAAGGAATGTAAACAGAATTCATATCATAGTTAGGTATTTTATCAAAAGTAATAAAATCTGTTTCAAAAACTTTAATGTTATATTGCAAATAACTTCCTAAATATTGCTCATCAAACAAAACATGTGGAACAAATGCTGAAAGATTATTGTTATGAAGAACCAATATAGAATCAAATTTTGATTGTAAAATGGGTGTGTTTTTTATAAAATTTATAATTTCCTCTTCTATATCAATAAAATTATTCGATTTTTTTATGGGATAATTACCAATAGTTTCAATTTTGTTAGACAAAGTATCCATTATGCAAAATGAAATTTCAGATAGTGAAATTTGCAACACTAACTTAATGTATTTTTTATCTAGAATTGTTGGTGATGAAATCTGCATTGCGTGAATCTCAGTTATATGGCAAATCTACAATTTTTTTTACTTTAATAAACAAACTAGAAAATTTTGATTAGAAGATTTACTTTTAAAAATTCAACCATAGATTCTCAGATTTTAAATTAGTGAATTCGTGGCAAAAAATCACAAAAATTGATGAATTACAAAAAAATCTGTGAATCAGTAGTAAAAAAGTAAACAAGTTAATTTTGATGTGTATATTTGAAATATAATATTTTATCAAAAATAAATGAGTGCTTCTTTGTTATACAGTGTTTTACAAAAAAAAATTCCGTTTAAACCCACCGTAAAACAAGATATTTTCTTTCAGCAAATTGCAGAATTTATTACAAACAGTAATAAAGACGAAATTTTTGTGCTAAAAGGTTATGCAGGAACAGGAAAAACAACCGTGATTTCGACAATTGTAAATAACCTAATCGAAATAAATAAAAAGTATGTTTTGCTCGCCCCAACTGGTCGTGCAGCAAAAGTAATTTCTAATTATTCGAACAAACCTGCATTTACCATTCACAAAAAAATATATTTTCCTAAAAAGACATCTGGCGGTTGCGTTTCATTTACATTGCAACCTAATAAACATAAGAATACCATCTTTTTTATTGATGAATCATCGATGATTTCGGATGTGAATACCGAATCTAAATTATACGAAAATGGCTCACTTTTAGATGATTTAATTTCCTATGTATATTCTGGCGATAAATGCAAAATGATTCTGTTAGGTGACACGGCACAATTACCACCAGTTCAGTTAGATATATCTCCAGCTTTAGATACAGATACTTTGAGTTTACATTATAATAAAGATGTGTATTCTATCGAATTTGATGAAGTAATGCGTCAAGAAGAAAACTCGGGAATTTTGTATAATGCTACAGAACTTAGAGAATTATTAAAAGATGTATTTTTTGATAGTTTCAAATTTAATCTCAAAGGATTTAAAGATATTGTAAGATTATCAGATGGTTACGATATTCAAGACGCCATCAATTCGGCTTATAGCAATTATAGTATCGAAGACACCGCGTTTATAGTCCGTTCTAACAAGCGAGCCAATCAATACAATCAGCAAATTAGAACAAAAATTTTAGATAAAGAAAGCGAACTTTCTACAGGAGATTTTCTAATGGTTGTAAAAAATAATTACTTTTGGCTAAAGGATTCCGACCAAGCTGGTTTTATTGCCAATGGTGATATTATCGAAGTGTTGGATATTCGAAATATAAAAGAATTATATGGCTTCAAATTTGCTAATGTCAAGATACGAATGGTCGATTATCCAGACCAAAAACCATATGAAACCGTTTTATTATTAGATACCATTTCGAGCGAATCACCGTCATTATCCTATGAAGAATCGAATAGATTGTACCAAGAAGTGATGAAAGATTATGAAGGAGAAACGAAGTTTAAACAATTTCAGAAAGTAAAAGAAAATGAATATTTCAATGCGTTACAAGTCAAATTTTCATACGCTATAACGTGTCACAAATCACAAGGAGGACAATGGAATACAGTATTTATCGAGCAACCATATTTACCCAACGGAATCGACAAAGATTATATTCGCTGGTTATATACCGCTATGACAAGAGCAAAAGATAAGTTATATTTAATAGGTTTTAAAGATGAAAATTTTGTAGAATAAAATAATATGAGCGTTACCACAAGGGTCGGGCTTTGCGTTGCAATCTTTTCCTTTTTAAAGAAAAAAGAAAAAGGATATCCACTTCAATCCCTAACGCAAAATGTAGAATGTTTTGTCATTTCGACGAAGGAGAAATCTCATAAATTGAACAACTATTGAGATTCTTCGTTCCTCAGAATGACAAATCCCATTAATTTTAATAAAATTATGATAACAACAGATACCATATTAAGTTTATTCCTAGGAATCGGACTAGCTGCATCGGCTGGTTTTAGAGTATTTTTACCACTTTTTGCATTGAGTTTGGCATCACACTTTAATTTTATTCCACTTAATGAAAGTTGGGCTTGGGTAGGAGGGATCCCTGCCATGATTTCACTAGGAATAGCCATGATTGCCGAGATTTTTGGTTATTATATTCCGTTTATAGACAATCTTTTAGATACAATTGCTACACCATTAGCAGCAATTGCAGGAACTGCTGCGATGGCATCAACATTAGTACATTTAGATCCCATGATGACTTGGGGATTAGCTATAATTGCTGGTGGCGGAACCGCAACTGCCATGCAAGGAATGACAACGATGACACGATTGGCATCATCAGTAAATACGGCTGGTTTAGGAAATCCCGTGGTTTCTACTGCCGAAACAGGAACTGCAATTACTTTGAGTGCTTTTGCCATTTTTTTACCAATTGTAGCAATAATTATTGTTGTTATACTATTTTTGTTAATCTATTGGGTGTATAAAAAATTTAGAAAATAAAAATGAAAATAATCGCAGTAATTCCCGCACGATACGCCTCAACAAGATTTCCTGCCAAACTCATGCAAGATTTGGGTGGAAAAACAGTTATTTTACGAACGTATCAAGCAGCAGTGGAAACCCATTTGTTCGATGATATTTTTGTAGTGACTGATTCTGATTTGATTTATAATGAAATTATTTCTAATGGAGGAAAAGCCATTATGAGTATCAAAGAACACGAATCGGGTAGTGACCGAATTGCAGAAGCCATCGAAAATCTTGATGTTGATATTGTTGTTAATGTGCAAGGTGACGAACCTTTTATAAACAAAGAACCACTCGAAAAAGTGATTGAAGTTTTTAGAAATGATGTTGATAAGCAAGTAGATTTGGCTTCTTTGATGAGAAATATCACGGATAAAAATGATATTCAAAATCCAAATAATGTCAAAGTAATTGTAGACCAACAGGGATTTGCTTTATATTTTTCTCGTTCGGTAATTCCGTATCCAAGAGAAGAAAATGTGGGTGTGAGATACATGCAACACATTGGTATTTATGCTTTTAGAAAACAAGCCTTGTTAGATTTTTATCATTTACCCATGTTGTCACTCGAAGCTTCAGAAAAACTAGAACAACTTCGCTATTTAGAATACGGAAAACGCATCAAAATGATCGAAACTACTCATGTAGGAATTGGAATTGACACTTTGGAGGATTTGGAGAAGGCGAGAGCAATGTTAATCGAATAATTACATTTCACTTTCACTATCAAAATATCCTCTGCTTTTTACTTTTGCTGAAAAGAAATTTAAAAATAAAATTACAAACGATAAGAAAAACATAGCTTGAATACTCACTAAAACTTTTCCAAAAGTAGTTATAGGATAATAATCTCCAAAACCAATAGAATTGGCACTTACAATACTAAAATAAATAGGATCAAACCAATGTAAAAAGGCCTTATTCATATGATTGCCGAAGGAATATAAAACAGCAAATGCAATTACAATTTCAAGATAATTAAAGAATAATAATAGCATCGAACGCTTGTAGGATCGTGGTCGCGATAACATATCTGAAGCAAAAATTAGTGTTGGAATGTACAAAATAGTTTCCAGCAAAAGATAAACCATTACCCATACAACTATCAGATTATCATGCCAATGATATTTTAAAATCAGTATTGGAAATATCACTTTAATAAGAACAAATAAATCCATAGCTAAATCTTGGTATTCAAATCCTTTTTTGCTGGCAAAATACTTAATATAAATTCCAGAAAAAAAAAGTTGAGAAATAGAAAGAAATAATCGAAATATTTTTTCGATTCCGTTATCGTCTTGATGGTCGTTATTCCAAATAGAGCGAATATTCAAAATCCTTTTTTCAATAGGATTAAATCGTTGTTTTTCTTTTTTAGAAATCTTACCAACCAATAATTTTTTCAGAAATGTTTTCATTTGCAGTAATTTAGCTTAGAATGAAATTCTATATTCTTTAGAAATTCGTGTTTATTTTGTTTTGATTTTTATTCTACTAAATTAAAACAAAAAATAAAAATTGTATAACTAATTCTTAAATTCATTTCTATATTTGTATAAATTGAAAAAAAGTGAGCAACACCAACAAACTAAAGATATTCAACGATCCTATATATGGTTTCATTACGATTCCCAATCCGTTAATTTACGATTTAATTCAACATCCATATTTTCAGCGATTGCGAAGAATTTCTCAAATGGGATTATCCTCATTAGTTTACCCAGGAGCAAATCATACAAGATTTCATCACGCTTTAGGTTGTTTGCATATTATGCAAAAAGCCATTCAAGTACTTCGATTTAAAAATACAATAATTTCTGCTGAGGAAGAAAATGCGTTATATATTGCCATTTTACTTCACGATATTGGTCATGGTCCGTTTTCTCATGCAATGGAACGCAGTATTGTAGAAGCTGTGCATCACGAAGAAATTTCGTTATTATTTATGAATAAATTGAATGTCGAATTCGACGGACAATTAAGCTTAGCCATTCAGATTTTTAAAGAAGAATATCCTCGAAAATTTATGTTACAGCTCATCTCTAGTCAGTTAGACATGGATAGAATGGATTATTTAAAACGTGATAGTTTTTATTCTGGGGTAGAAGAAGGAAAGATAAATTCCGACCGACTAATTCAAATGATGAACGTTGTTGATGATGTATTGGTCATTGAAGAAAAAGGAATTTATTCGGTCGAAAAATTCTTAATGGCAAGAAGACTCATGTATTGGCAAGTATATTTGCATAAAACAAGTTTGGTTGCCGAACTTACCTTAACAAACATACTAAAAAGAGCTAAAGAATTGTACCAAAAAGGAATTACAATAAACTGTAGCGATAATTTACTTTTCTTTATTGAAAATAAAATAAGTTTAACTGATTTCAATGATGATATTCTTAATAGATTTGCTCAATTAGATGATACAGATATTGTCGGCGCTGTAAAACATTGGCAAAACCATTCAGATTTTACTTTAAGTTCATTAAGTAAAATGATAATAAACAGAGATTTGCTAAAAATTAAAATGAATGAAGATAAATTTTCAAAAGAAGAAGTTCAGGAATTAACAGAACAATTTTCTAAAACAAATAATATCGGAATTCTAGAAGCAAAATATTTTGTTTTCAAGGGAAATATAAGAAATCAAGCTTACAGCAAATTGGCTGAACCCATACGAATACTCAAAAAAGACGGTTCTATAGAAGACGTAGCATTACTTTCAGACCAATTATCATTAAAAGCATTATCTAAACAAGTCACAAAATATTTTCTTTGTTTTCCAAAACAACTCAATAAAAACTAAAGTTTCTTTTTAAATTTTTATATTTTTGTGCGAATGAAATTTACAGCCGAACAAATAGCAGGAATATTAGAAGGAGAAGTTGTTGGAAATCCAAACGCTACTGTTTCTATGTTGTCTAAAATTGAAGAAGGGACTGAAGGATGCTTAACATTTTTATCAAACCCAAAATATACAAATTATATATATGACACAAAGGCGTCGATAGTAATTGTAAATAATACATTTGTTCCTGATAATGAAATTTCAACCACATTAATAAAAGTAGAAGATGCTTACGGTGCTTTCGCTAAAATTTTAGAATTTTATAATCAAGCAAAAAACAATAAAGCAGGCATTGAAGTGCCTTGTGTTTTATCTGAATCAGCAAAATACGGAAGTAATTTTTATCTAGGCAGTTTCAGTTACGTTGGAGAAAATGTAATCATTGGAAATAATGTGAAAATTTATCCCAATAGTTTTATTGGCGATAATGTAAAAATTGGAGACAATACAGTTATTTTTGCAGGAGCTAAAATTCTTTCAGAAACAGAAATAGGAAACAATTGCAATATATATCCAGGTACTACAATTGGAGCCGATGGTTTTGGTTTTGCACCAAATCCTGACGGAACTTATAGTAAAATTCCTCAAATAGGAAATGTTCTTATCGAAGATAATGTAGATATAGGTGCTTGCACTACAATAGATAGAGCAACAATGGGATCAACGATTATTAGAAAAGGAGTAAAGCTAGACAATCAAATTCAAATTGCTCACAATGTAGAAATTGGCGAAAACACTGTAATTGCAGCTCAAACTGGTATTGCTGGTTCTACAAAAATTGGCAAAAACTGTATGATTGGCGGGCAAGTAGGAATTGCGGGGCATCTAATCATTGGTGACAATGTAAGAATACAAGCACAATCCGGAGTCGGAAAAAACATAAAAGACAATGAAGTCCTACAAGGAAGTCCATCATTTGGGTATTCTGAATATAGCAAATCTTATGTTCATTTTAGAAACCTTCCAAAAATTGTTACAGAAATAGAAGAATTAAAAAAAATAATAAAATAATTATGGTCAAACAAAAAACCATCAATAACGAAATTTCACTTACAGGAGTTGGGCTTCATACAGGAAATGAAGTAAAAATAACATTCAAGCCAGCACCTATAAATAATGGTTTTTCTTTTGTTAGAATAGATTTAGAAGGTTCGCCAATAATTGAAGCTGATGCAAACTATGTTGTAAACACGCAACGTGGTACAAATTTAGAAAAATTAGGTGTAAAAATTCAAACACCAGAACATGTTCTGGCCGCATTAGTAGGTTGCGATTTAGACAATGTGATTATCGAATTGAATGCTTCAGAACTTCCAATTATGGATGGTTCTTCAAAATATTTTGTAGAAGCAATTGAAAAAGCTGGTGTTGCGGAACAAGAAGCAGAAAGAAATGTATATGTCGTAAAAGAAGTTATTTCTTATATAGATGAAGCAACAGGAAGCGAAATAATTGTAATGCCTAGCGATGATTATCAAGTAACTGCTATGGTCGATTTTGGTACTAAAGTTTTAGGCACTCAAAATGCAAGTATGAAAAACATTAGCCAATTTAAAGGTGAAATTGCAGATTGCCGTACCTTCAGTTTCCTACACGAATTAGAAACTTTGTTGGAAAATGGGCTAATAAAAGGAGGAGATTTAAACAATGCTATTGTTTATGTAGATAAAGAAATTTCTGTCGAAACTATGGACAGATTGAAAATTGCTTTTGGAAAAGAGAAAATTTCAGTAACTCCAAATGGTGTTTTAGATAATCTTACATTATTATATCCTAACGAAGCAGCACGTCATAAATTACTTGATGTTATAGGAGATTTATCTCTAATAGGAACAAGAATAAAAGGAAAAGTAATAGCAAATAAACCCGGTCATTTTGTAAATACTCAATTTGCAAAAAAAATGTCTAAATTAATAAAAGCTGAGCAGAGAAATCATATTCCGGTATATGATTTAAACAAAGAACCGTTGATGGATATTCATAAAATCATGAGTATTTTACCACATCGTCCACCATTTTTATTTGTAGATCGAATTATCGAAATGACTGACAGCTCTGTAGTTGGGTTAAAAAATGTAACAATGAACGAAACTTTTTTTGTAGGACATTTTCCAGGAGCACCAGTTATGCCAGGTGTAATCATTGTTGAGGCTATGGCACAAACAGGAGGGATACTAATTTTAAGTTCCGTTCCAGATCCAGAAAATTACTTGACATTTTTTATGAAAATAGACAATGTAAAATTCAAACAAAAAGTATTACCAGGAGATACATTAATATTCAAATGTGATTTAATAACTCCAATTAGAAGAGGGATTTGTCACATGCAAGCTCATGCTTACGCAAACGGAAAATTAGTTGCCGAAGCAGAATTGATGGCGCAAATAGCTAAAATACAATAATTTTTTTGTTGATTTGGTTAATCGTTTATTCGGTTAATTAATTAAACAGTAAAACGATTAAATAAAACATATGAATCAACCACTAGCATACGTTCATCCAGGCGCAAAAATTGCAAAAAATGTAGTTATAGAACCATTTACAACCATTCATAATAATGTTGTTATTGGAGACGGAACTTGGATAGGTTCTAACGTAACTATTATGGAGGGAGCAAGAATAGGTAAAAACTGTAATATATTCCCTGGCGCAGTAATTTCTGCAATTCCTCAAGATTTAAAGTTTGGAGGAGAAGATTCGCTTACCGTAATTGGAGATAACGTAACAATTAGAGAATGTGTCACTGTTAATAGAGGTACAGTTGCTTCAGGACAAACCACTATTGGAGATAATTGTCTAATTATGGCAACAGCACATATTGCACACGATTGTCATATTGGAAAAAATGCTATTGTAGTAAATGGTGTAGCACTTGCAGGTCACGTTACTGTTGGAGATTTTGCGATTATTGGGGGATTAGCAGCCATTCATCAATTTATTTCTATTGGAGATCATGCAATGGTTTCTGGTGGTTCATTAGTAAGAAAAGACGTTCCGCCTTATACAAAAGCAGCAAAAGAACCTTTGTCTTATGTAGGAATAAATTCTGTAGGATTAAGAAGAAGAGGTTTTACAACCGAAAAAATTAGCGAAATACAAAGCATTTACAGAACCTTATACCAAAAAAATTATAATACTTCACAAGCATTAGCAATCATTGAAGCAGAAATGGAAGCAACTCCAGAAAGAGATGAAATCCTAGATTTTATCAGAAATTCTTCAAGAGGTATTATGAAAGGATATACAGGAGTATAAATTTTCTAGTTTAATTGTTTAATCGTTAATTCGGTTAAACAATTAAACAAATTAGCGATTAAACAAATTAACAAATAAATAAAAAATGGCATCTACATCAGATATAAGAAACGGATTGTGTATCAAATTTAACCACGATATTTATAAAATCATCGAATTTCTTCACGTAAAACCCGGAAAAGGACCAGCATTCGTGCGTACAAAATTACGAAGCTTATCTAACGGAAAAGTATTAGATAACACTTTTTCTGCAGGACATAAAATAGACGAAGTTCGTGTAGAAACACATACTTATCAATTTTTATATGCCGAAGGAGATCAATTTCATTTTATGAATGTAGAATCTTTTGAACAAATTACTTTAGATAAAAAAATTCTTGATAATTCAGGATTACTTAAAGAAGGAACAAACGTAATGGTACAAGTAAATACCGAAACCGATTTACCACTTTCTGTAGATATGCCAGCATCAATTGTACTAGAAGTTACTTATGCAGAACCTGGTGTAAAAGGAAATACGGCTACAAATGCAACAAAATCTGCTACCGTAGAAACTGGTGCTTCTATAAACGTGCCTTTATTTATCAACGAAGGAGATAAAATAAAAATAGATACCGCTTCAGGTTCTTATATGGAACGTGTAAAATAATTTTTGATGAAATTTTCTCAAACACAAACCCTTAAAGAAATTGCAAATATCATCGGCTGCGAATATGTAGGTGATGATAATTTTGCTGTTTTGGGTATGAATGAAATTCATGTCGTACAAGCGGGAGATATTGTGTTTGTAGATCATCCAAAATATTATGACAAAGCATTACAATCGGCAGCAACGATAGTTTTAATAAACAAAAATGTTGAATGTCCCGAAGGTAAAGCATTGTTAATTTCAGACGATCCGTTTAGAGATTTCAATAAATTAACCAATCATTTCAGACCTTTTCAAGCGTCGAATGATTCTATTTCGGCTTCAGCCAAAATTGGAAAAGGAACAATTATTCAACCCAATTCTTTCATTGGTAATAATGTAGAAATTGGCGAAAATTGTCTGATTCATTCTAATGTTTCTATATATGACAATACTATTATTGGAAACAACGTCATAATTCATGCAGGAACAATTCTTGGCGCAGATGCTTTTTATTATAAAAAACGTCCAGACGGTTTCGACCAATTAAAATCTGGAGGAAGAGTAGTTATTGAAGATAATGTAGGAATTGGAGCGCTTTGTACTATAGATAAAGGCGTTACAGGAGATACAACCATTGGTGAAGGAACAAAAATTGACAATCAAGTACACGTAGGACACGATACTATTATTGGAAAAAAATGTTTAATCGCTTCACAAACTGGAATTGCAGGTTGTGTAATTATTGAAGATGAAGTCACACTTTGGGGACAAGTAGGAACAACTAGCGGAATAACCATTGGTACAAAAGCAGTGGTAATGGGACAAACGGGCGTTACTAAATCTATCGAAGGTGGAAAATCATATTTTGGTACTCCAGTTCAAGAATCTCGTGAAAAACTAAAACAATTAGCCAATATAAAACGAATCCCCGAAATCATAAATAAACTCAAATAAAGATGACCCCAAAAGAAATAGTTAAAGATTTTTATAAATCAAATGCTTTCTTAGACAGCATTTTATTAGACACTTATATGCATCCTGATGTTTCATTAGATTGGAATAGTAGCAAAGGTTTTCTTCAAATGAATAAAGAAGAAATGGTAAATATTACCAGCCAAATGGGTAAAGCTTATCATTCTTCTAGAATATATATTACTCATTTATTAGAAGATAACAACAAAGTTACAGTACGATACAGTCATTATATAAAGACTATCGAAAATCCAAGAGAAGAAATGATTTTAGCACATTTTATGGTAATTTGGGAGCTAAAAGAAGGAAAATTATATCGAGGATTTCAAATGAGTCAGTTGTCCTAAAGACTATTTTAATTTAATTAAAAGAGCTTAAAAAACTAATTGTTAATTGCTAATTAGTAATTACAATTTCATACTTTTACAACACAATAAAAAAATAACATAAAAAATATATCATGAGTGTTTTAGTTAATAAAGATTCAAAAATAATCGTTCAAGGTTTTACAGGAAGCGAAGGAACTTTCCACGCTGGTCAAATGATTGAATACGGAACAAACGTTGTAGGTGGTGTAACTCCAGGAAAAGGAGGAACAATGCATTTAGATCGCCCTGTTTTTAATACTGTAAAAGATGCTGTTGAACAAGCTGGAGCAGACACAACAATTATTTTTGTACCACCAGCTTTTGCTGCTGATGCAATTATGGAAGCTGCTGATGCAGGAATTAAAGTAATTATTGCAATTACCGAAGGTATTCCTGTTGCAGATATGATTAAAGCAAATGATTATATTAAAGGAAAAAACTGTCGTTTAATAGGACCAAACTGTCCAGGTATTATAACTCCAGGTGAAGCTAAAGTTGGTATTATGCCAGGTTTTGTTTTCAAAAAAGGAAATGTAGGAATTGTTTCTAAATCAGGAACATTAACATACGAAGCTGCTGACCAAGTTGTAAAACAAGGTTTAGGAATAACTACAGCAATCGGAATTGGTGGAGATCCAATTATTGGAACTACAACTAAAGAAGCTGTTGAATTATTAATGAATGACCCAGAAACTCATTGTATCGTAATGATTGGTGAAATTGGAGGTCAACTAGAAGCTGATGCTGCAAAATGGGTTCGTGCAGACGGAAACCGTAAACCAGTAGTTGGATTTATTGCAGGAGTTACTGCTCCAGCAGGAAGAACAATGGGTCACGCAGGTGCAATTGTAGGTGGTGAAGACGATACTGCAGAAGCTAAAAAACGTATTTTACGTGAAAACGGAATTCACGTAGTAGATTCTCCAGCAGAAATAGGTAAAAAAGTAAAAGAAGTTTTGGGGTAATCTCCTAACAATAAATATTTCAAAAAACCGTCTAGTTAAAATTATTAGACGGTTTTTTTATACTACTTTTGCAAACCTTTGGTTTTTAGCTTTCAAAAAATCAAAATTTCATACAACCTGAATCAAAATTGGTTGTAAATATTAATAATAGTAAATAGTTGTTATTTTTTATCAAATAAATAACCTAAAATACAAATACACCATTTTAAAAATGTATAAAGAATTAAAAAAGTTTAAAGTAAGCAATAGTTTTACTTTCACAATAGAAGATAGTTTAGAAGTAGCTTGTAATGCAACAGAAACTGCAAGTGGAGTTTTCCTTGTTTACGCAGTAGAAGGCGAAACAAAAGAACTAATCATGGTTGGTTCTACAGGAACAATCCAGAATGATGGTTCATTAAAAAGTAAAGGTGGCGGTTTGTATGACAAAATTGTAAATGGTCATCAGTTCGCAAAAACAGGACGTAAATATTCTTGGCCAGCACAAATGAAAAAAGAAAATATTGCAAGATTAGAAGTGTATTGGTACGATACTTATAACGATAAAACTAAAGGAATTCCAACATTTGTAGAAGGACAAGTTTTACAAAATTTTCTTGACGAAAACAATCGTTTACCAAGGTGGAATGTTGCTTTTTAATTACGTAAACTAATAAAAATGGTTTTGTAGAAATTACAAAACCATTTTTTATTTTAAGAAAGTTAAAAAGGATAATTATTTAGCTTGTACAAATTCCAAAGCTTCTAAACTTACTTTTGAAGTAAAAACACCATAATTTACAACAGCTTTGTCTTTTTCAATTTTGTCAATTGTACCAACTGATTTTCCGTCGAACATTCTAACTCTGTCGCCAACTTTCAGTGTTATTTTTACTTTTTCAGGAACATGATTTGCCTTGAGTTTCTTTTCTTTTTTCTCCTTACGAATTTCTTCAACCTGAACTGTTACTTCTTCGATAATTACTTTTTTCTTTTCGGCAATGGCTTTCACTTCATTTTTAGTAGCTTTTATTCGTTTTGAATTTTCAATTTCAACTACTTTTAGAAATTCACCAAGCAATTCTTTTTTGTTTTTATTGTTAAAATATTTTTCTGATATAGCTTCGATTTTCTGTCCTAAATAAATGGTTTTCTGGTTACTGTCATATAATTCCTGATAGTTTTCTAATTTTTGCTTGACTTTTGCATTGATAGTTTCCATTTTTTTGTTTTCTTCACGCGCTTTGTTTTCTTCTTCTTTCAAATTGACCGAAGTTTTTTCCATTTTAGAACGTTCTTTTTGCAAGTTGGCAATGGTTTTGTCAAAACGAACTTTACCAGTTTCTATTTTCTTTTTGGCACGATTAATTAATCCAAACGGAATACCATTTTTTTGAGCTACTTCAAATGTAAATGAACTTCCTGCTTGTCCCAAAGCCAATTTATACATTGGTTCTAGGGATTTTTCGTCAAAAAGCATATTGGCATTGGTAGCAAATGGAAGCTCATCAGCTAGAATTTTAAGATTGGTATAATGTGTTGTAATAATGCCAAAAGCTTCCCGATGGTAAAATTCTTCTAAGAAAATTTCGGCTAAAGCTCCACCCAAATCAGGATCGGAACCAGTACCAAATTCGTCAATTAAAAATAATGTTTTTGCATTACATTTTTTCAGAAAATAATTCATGTTCTTCAATCGATAACTGTATGTACTCAGATGATTTTCAATTGATTGGTTGTCACCAATATCTGTCAAAATTCTATCGAACAAACAAGTTTCGCTTCGTTCGTGAACTGGAATTAGCATACCAGATTGCAACATTAATTGTAGTAATCCAACCGTTTTTAAAGAAATTGTTTTTCCTCCAGCATTAGGACCAGAAATTACAATAATTCTATTTTTAGAATCAAATTCTATGGTTTGTGGATGCGTAATTTCATTTTTAACTTTGTTAGTCAAATACAAAATAGGGTGGAAGGCATCACGAAAATATATTCTACGTTCTTTTGTTATTTTTGGTAAAATTCCGTTTATTCTGTTGGCATATTTTGCT
Organism: Flavobacterium sp.; assembly: GCF_043756175.1. Classification (GTDB taxonomy): domain Bacteria; phylum Bacteroidota; class Bacteroidia; order Flavobacteriales; family Flavobacteriaceae; genus Flavobacterium. Next base: position 1,193 of record NZ_JAYURN010000097.1, on the reverse strand, counting down.
TTTGCAGCAATCAAATCAATATCACTTAAAAAATCTTGGTATTGAATTAATAATGGCAAAAATGGACGAATTACATTAGTCAGCTGTTTTAAAATTCGAGTAATTTCTTCTTTTTCTTCATATTCTAAATTACTTAATTCTCGAGAATATCTTAACGTTGCTTCGGGTTCTATAAATGCCAAACTTCCTGTTTTCGAACTCCCTAAAATCGTACCTTTTACCTTACGGCGATACATGGCTAAAACGGCTAAAACCCTACGATTATTGACAAAACTTTCTTTAATATCATCTAAATAACCTAAGCCATTATATTGTGTTAAAGCCATACCGAAACTTTGATTTACTTTTCCACGAATAACATTCATATCACGACGGATATTTAGTAAATCTGGAGAAGCATTGTCTTTTATTTCACCATATTTATCTACAACATCATCTATACAGCTAATGATGGTTTTTGTAAGTTCAATTTGGCTTGATTTTTTATATAAATTAGGATAATAATCTTCAAATTTTCTGAAATATTGAAGTAAAATATTCGTGTTTTCAGATAACGTAGCAATTTTACGAAAACTTCCTACTTCTAGAAAACTATCTTCGATGCCTAGAAATTTTATTTCATAAGTGATAGCATCAAAACCATGATTAGGAATCGCATTGTTATTTTGAAAAGAAGCAATATATTCTGACGTTTGATGCAAAGCTGTCATCAAAGATTCTTCGTCTTTGAAAGGCGTTATTGTTAAAGCTTTTTCCTTGCCAATATCAGTATTGCAAATGTTAGAAACTGTTTCTAAAATGGTAGAAAATTGTAAATCTTGAAGTGTTTTTTCGGTAATTGAAATCATTTTTTTAAAGCTGCAAAGGTTCTAAGTTGCAAAGTCCCAAAGTTACAAAGTTTAAGAGTAGTAATGAATCAAAGTGATTATATTTGTTAAAAATTAACGAATGTTTACACTATCTGATTCTAATTCTTGGAACCCCTTTTTTGAGATAGAAAATAAGAGACCTTATTTTCAAGATTTGATGAATGCGATTGACGAAGAATATGAAAACCATACTTGTTTTCCGCCAAAGGAATTCATTTTTAATGCTTTTAATTCTTGTGATTTTTCGAATTTGAAAGTTGTTATTATTGGTCAAGATCCATATCATGGAGATGGAGAAGCGAATGGTTTGTGTTTTTCTGTAAA
>NZ_JAYURN010000096.1:0-4224 GCF_043756175.1 Flavobacterium sp. | reverse complement strand
TCTGACTAGAAAACGAAGCCAGGGAATTGCGATTGCTAATTATTTGACAGAACAAAAAATTCCGCTTTTGTCATCAGAAACTTTGATGATACAAAACGCCACTGAAGTCCGTTTGATTATTCATTTATTAAAATACTTAAAAAACAACGCCGATTTGGAAGCGAAGGCTTATTTCTTGCACTATGTTGGAGAACATATTCAGGATAAAATGCCAGTTCATGATTTCATTGCACAAGGAATGGCTTTATTTCAAGAAACCGACTTCGAAAATTGGCTGATGAGTTTTGATATTTCACTTTCGTTCCAAAATATTAGAAAAAAATCGCTGTATGAGTCTGTCGAGGTTATAATAAGTAAATTCCTCTCCCCAGCCCTCTCCAAAGGAGAGGGAGCCAAAGCGGATCATTTTGGCTATATGATGGGTGGAAATTATTCTCATCTTTTAAACCAAAAAGCGAAAGAGATGAGAAAAGAACCAACGCATGCTGAGAAAGTTCTTTGGACTGAGCTTAAATCTAAATCACTAGAAGATTATAAATTTAGGCAACAACATTTGGTAGATGATTTTATAGTTGACTTTGTTTGTTTGTCAGAAAAACTGATTGTTGAAGTTGATTGCGGAATTCATGATTTACAGAAAGAATATGACGCACAAAGAACAGAGATTTTAAATAAAAAAGGATTTAAAGTTATTAGATTCAGTAATGAGGAAGTAATTGACAGTGTTTCAATTGTATTAGAAAAAATAAAAGAAGAATTAATTCTGCAAGAAATTTTTCTAAAAAACGAATCTTCGTTTTCGTCTCCCTCCCCTTCGGGGAGGGGAGGGGAGGGGAATGCCTACGTCCAATATTTCCTGGATATTGTTCTCGAGCGAGACATTCGCAATCAAGCTGGAATTTCGGACTTCTTGAATTTCTGGGATAAAAATGCAGAGAAATTCAGTATTCCTTCGCCAGAAGGGAATAATGCAGTGCGGATTATGACCATTCACAAATCGAAAGGTTTGGAATTTCCGGTGGTTATATTTCCTTTTGCTGAAGAAGATTACAATCGAAAACCCAAAGATAAACTATGGCTCAACGCCGAAGAGGAAACTATCGGATTGCCTAAAGTTTTAATTGACAATAGTAGTGCCGTGGAAGGTTTTGGAGAGGAAGCATCATTGGTTTATAACCAAAAAAAGCAGGAAGAATTGTTGGACAATATCAATGTTTTGTACGTGGCTTTAACCCGTGCTGAAGAACAATTATATGTAATTTCCAATATGAATTTGTCCCGAAAAGGAGAACTTCCAAAAAACAATATGTGTACTTTTTTTATTAATTATTTAATAAATAAAGGAGAATTTGACGAAAGTAAATTGGAATACGAAGTTGGGAATTCGACCAAATTATCTGATGAAAAGAAGCATGTCGATACTTCTAAAACGATTCCTTTGGTGACAGAAATTCTCAACCCAAAAAATATAAAAATTGCACAACGTGAAGCTCTTATGTGGGGAACGCATCAGCAGGAAGCCATAGAGTACGGAAATTTAGTTCATGAAATTTTGTCTTTTGTGAAAACAAAAGCCGATGTCGATTTAGCGATTACAAAATCTATCGAGAGTGGATTAATCACTTTTGGACAAAAAGAAACGGTTTATAATAGCATTCAGGAAATTGTTAATCATAGTGAACTTTCAACTTATTTTTCTGAAGAAAATGAGGTTTTAAACGAACAAACCATAATCCAAAAGCAAGGGAAAACCATCAAGCCTGACCGAATGGCGATAAACAAAGATAAAGAGGTGTTTTTGTTGGATTATAAAACAGGAACTCACAATCCGAAATACCAAGCGCAATTGGAAAATTATCAACACGCAATAGAATTAATGGGGTATAAAGTGGTAAAAAAAGCGCTAGTGTATATAGGTTCAGCAATCGATGTAGTACATTTGTAACCTAATTTATAAACTTGGGCTTCTATGTCATCAGACAAGGCTTTAAATATTAAACTTTAAAAATATCATGTACGGAAAAATACAACAACACCTGCAATCAGAACTTCAAACTATTGTAGATAACGGGATTTTTAAATCAGAAAGAATAATCACTTCACCGCAAGGAGCCGAAATCACGATTTCAACAGGAGAAACGGTTTTAAATTTTTGTGCCAATAATTATCTTGGATTGTCATCACATCCTGAGGTAATACAAGCAGCTAAGGATGCTCTGGATACACATGGTTTCGGAATGTCATCCGTGCGTTTTATTTGTGGAACTCAGGATATCCACAAGACATTGGAAAAAAAGATTTCTGAATTTTACGGAACCGAAGATACGATTCTTTATGCGGCCGCTTTTGACGCTAATGGTGGGGTTTTTGAGCCGTTGTTAGGAGAACAAGACTGCATTATTTCTGACAGTTTAAATCATGCTTCTATTATTGATGGGGTTCGTTTGTGTAAAGCGGCGCGTTATCGTTATGAAAATAGCAATATGGAAGATTTGGAACAACAACTGATTAAAGCTACAGCCGCTGGAACTAGATTCAAATTAATTGTTACGGACGGTGTTTTCTCTATGGACGGAGTAGTAGCGCCTCTGGATAAAATCTGTGATTTAGCTGATAAATATGATGCTATGGTTATGGTTGACGAATGTCACGCGGCGGGATTTATTGGTGCAACCGGAAAAGGAACGCTCGAGGCAAAAGGTGTTATGGGAAGAGTAGATATTATTACAGGAACTTTAGGGAAAGCACTTGGCGGTGCGATGGGAGGTTATACGACTGCTAAAAAAGAAATTATTGAAATATTGCGTCAACGATCCAGGCCTTATTTATTCTCTAATTCTCTTGCTCCTGCCATTGTTGGAGCTTCCATAAAAGTTTTTGAATTATTAGAAAAGGATTCAACTCTACGTGATAAATTAGAATGGAACACTAATTATTTCAAGGAAGGAATGAAAAAAGCCGGTTTTGATATCATTGATGGCGATTCAGCGATCGTTCCGGTGATGTTATATGATGCCAAATTATCCCAAAATATGGCTAATGAACTGTTGAAAAAGGGTATTTACGTAATTGGGTTCTTTTTTCCGGTGGTTCCAAAAGATAAGGCTAGAATTAGAGTTCAGTTATCAGCGGCTCACACTACAGTTCACTTAGATAAAGCAATTAATGCGTTTATAGAAGTGGGTAAGATGTTAAAAGTTATATAATTTTCATTTGAAGTTATATAATTTCCACTTTTGACCTAATTTGTAAGTTTATTTTAACATTTCATTTTGTATTTATAAAATTACGCATTACTTTTGTTTGTAATTAACTAATTATTTAATTAAAAAAAATAAGTATGAAACATCTTAACAAACTTTTATTTGCTGTAATGATGGTGATGGGATTAAGCTCTCACGCACAAGACAGTAACAACCCATGGGCAATCTCTTTTGGAGTTAATGCTGTTGACACCAGAACAAGTGCTGGTGGCGGAAAAAATTGGGCAGATCGTCATTTTTCTCAACCATTCGCTGTAAAAGACAACTGGAATATTCTTCCTTCAGTATCTTATCTTTCTGTATCAAGATTTGTAGGAGATGGTTTCACTTTTGGAGTTCAAGGTTCTGTAAACAAAATTACTAAATATGTTCAATTTTCTCCAAATGCTGTTGGACATGATTCTCGTGGTTACATCGTAACTAACCCTGGTGACTTAATGTATTATGGTATTGATGGAACTATTAGATATAGTTTTATGAATTTACTTAAATCTAAAGTAATTGATCCTTCGCTATCTGTTGGTGGTGGATATACTTTCTTTGGAGACAGTAGCTACGGAACTGTTAACCCAGGTGCTGGTTTAACTTTTTGGTTTACTGAAAACATAGGTTTATCTTTTGCTACAGCATACAAAAAATCATTTGGTGATAGAGAAGATGCAGCGGGTGCTCCAGATGCTCCATCACATTTCCAACATACTGCTGGACTTACTTTCAAATTTGGGGGTAAAGATACAGATGGTGATGGAATTTATGACAAAGATGATGCTTGTCCAGAAGTTGCCGGTTTAAAACAATTCAACGGATGTCCTGACACTGACGGAGATGGTATTCAAGATAGTGAAGATGCTTGTCCAGAAGTTGCTGGTTTAGCTGCATTGAAAGGTTGTCCTGATACTGACGGAGATGGTATAGCTGATAAAGATGATGCTTGTCCAGAAGTTGCTGGTTTAGCTGCATT
>NZ_JAYURN010000095.1:0-12495 GCF_043756175.1 Flavobacterium sp. | reverse complement strand
CATTGTTAAGGGTTTTTAATATGGATAAATTAGATTACAATAATGATCCTCAGAAAAAAGGAGATGGTTTTTTCGATTTTATTTCAGGTCTAACAGTTGACACTCAAAACGGTCGAATCATTTTTACAACCAAAGAACCATTTGGAGAACTTCTTTTTGATAAATTAAAAAACACTGCTTCTTTAGAAGATTATGCAGATGTAAATACATATAATGCAAATCAGAAAAAATATGTTTTCTCAAGCTTGTATCGCAAAACGCAAACACAAGCCATGCAAGAAAGTGATAAAAACAAATTCCAGCTTAAAGGGAAATACAAATCTAGTGGAGGAGAAGGAATTTCTCTTGGTGCTACAAATGTGCCTCGTGGTTCGGTAGTGGTTACCGCCGGCGGAAGAGTTTTACAAGAAGGAATCGATTATAGTGTCAATTATCAGGCGGGACGTGTGCAGATTCTAGATCCATCATTACAAGCTTCTGGCACACCTATTAGTGTTTCGGTCGAAAATAATGCAGTTTTTGGTCAGCAAACCAGAAGATTTATGGGAATTAATGTAGAACATAAATTTTCTGATAAATTTCAAATTGGTGCCACATACTTAAAAATGACCGAAAGACCATTTACTCAAAAAACAAATTATGGTCAAGAATCTATAAACAATACCATTTTTGGAGCTAATGGAAATTATTCAACCGAAATTCCATTTTTTACCAGATTAGTTAATAAATTACCTAATTTAGATACCGACGTTCCTTCTAATTTATCTTTCAGAGGAGAAGTTGCTTTCTTAAAACCTGGAACCCCAAAAACAGACCAGTTTGAGGGGGAAGCAACAGTGTATGTTGATGATTTTGAAGGTTCGCAATCTGCAATAGATATGAAGTCGCCCTTTGCTTGGAGTTTGTCTAGTTCGCCAGTTGGGTTTGGTGGAGAAATAGCAGAAAACAATTTAACATACAATGACAAACGTGCAAAAATGTCTTGGTATTCTATTGATCCCACTTTTTATACCGCACAACGACCAGCAGGAATAAATGATAATGATATTTCTCGAAATGATACCAGAAGGATTCTTAGTTCAGAATTGTATCCAAATACTGATATTGCAGTTGGAGAAACCACCGTTGTTTCTACATTAGATATGACTTATTATCCTACGGAACGAGGACCATACAATTTTAACGCATCAGCATCAGGAAATATTTTACCAACACCACAAAATAATTTTGGTGGAATTATGCGTTCTATTTCTTCTACAAATTTCGAGCAAGCAAATGTAGAATATATCCAGTTTTGGATGTTAGATCCTTATACAGGAACTGGAAGTGCAAATCCTGTTAATGAAGGAGAATTAACATTTAATCTAGGTGAAATTTCAGAAGATGTTTTGAAAGATGGGCGAAAATTGTACGAAAACGGATTGCCAGCTGGTGGAGCCAACTCAAATGTAATTGAAACAAACTGGGGTAAAGTTCCCGCATCACAATCCTTAATTTATGCCTTCGATACAAACGAGGCTAATAGAAGTCAACAAGATGTTGGTCTCAATGGATTGTCAGATGCTGAAGAAAATACAAAATACCCAACCTTTGCAGGTACAGATCCAGCACAAGACAATTACCAATATTTTCTAAGCGCTTCGGGTTCAATTGTCGATAGATATAAAAATTATAACGGAGCAGAAGGCAATTCACCTGTAAATGTTTCGGATACTAATAGAGGTTCTACAACAACACCCGATGTAGAAGATATTAATAGAGATAATACCATGAACACGATTGATGCGTATTATAAATTTACAGTAAAAATAAAACCAAATATCCAAGTTGGAGATCCTTACGTTGTTGACTCAAGAACAACAGAAGTAACACTTCCAAACGGAAACGTGACAGATGCAAGATGGATACAGTTTAAAATTCCAATTCTAGAAGCAACAGCAACAAATATAGAAGGTGGAATTTCTGATTTTAGGTCTATTCGTTTTATGCGTATGTTTATGTCAGGATTTACAGATAAAGTTACTGTTCGTTTGGGTGCTTTAGATTTGGTCCGTGGCGAATGGAGAAGATATAATAATACGCTTCAAGCGAGTGATTTAGATCCAACTGACGATCCAACTGGTTTTGATGTGACTGCTATAAATGTCGAAGAAAACAGCAATAGATTACCTATAAGATATGTATCTCCTCCAAATGTAGAGCGTGAACAATTGTACAATAATAATTCGGTAATTAAACAAAATGAGCAATCACTTTCGTTAAAAGTTTACGACAAAACACTTCCAAAAAACGGAACTGAAGGATTGGAAGCAGGAGATTCTAGAGCAGTTTTCAAAAATGTAGATGTCGATATGCGTCAGTACAAAAAACTAAAAATGTTCTTGCATGCCGAATCTTTAAGGATGCCATCAGCTGAATTTCCTGTCGGAGAAGGTAATCCTGTTCAAGATAATAAAATGGTAGCTTTTATTCGTTTTGGTAATGATTTTACAAATAATTTCTATCAAATAGAAATGCCTTTAAAGATTACTTCACAAACTGCAACTTCAGCAACCGATATTTGGCCAGCTGAAAACGAGATCGATTTGCAAACGGCGTTGTTAACACAACTTAAAATTTTAAACTTAAAAGGGACCCAGCCTCTTGATACAAATGGTATTTTCTATCAAGATGCAACAGCATTAGACCCTTCTGCAAAGGCAGGAATGAGACTGGGTATCAAAGGGAATCCAAATTTTGGATATGTAAGAACCATAATGGTGGGTGTCAAAAATCCAAGTTCAACCGATTATGTTCGTGGCGAAGTTTGGTTTAACGAACTTCGACTAGCTGATGTAGATAACAAAGGAGGCATGGCGGCAGTATCAAGTTTAGATGCCAATCTTGCCGATTTTATGACGCTTTCTGCAACAGGGAGAATGAATACCATTGGTTTTGGTTCGTTAGAACAAAGTCCGAACGAACGTAGTCGTGAAGATACTAAGCAATATGACATTGTTACTAATATAAATTTAGGAAAATTATTGCCTAAAAAATGGGGTGTAAATTTACCGTTTAATTATGCTGTTGGCGAAGAAATAATTACCCCGCAATATGACCCGTTTAACCAGGATATTAAGCTAAAACAATTGCTAGATGTGACTACTGACCCTATAGATAAAGCAGAATATAAAAATAGAGCTATCGATTTTACAAAAAGAAAAAGCATCAACTTTATTGGGGTAAGAAAAGACCGTGGAGCAGAACAAAAACAACATTTTTACGATCCAGAAAATCTAACCGTTTCTTACTCATTTAACGAAACTGAACACCATGATTTTGAAATAGAAGGATTGTTAGACCAACAAGTAAGGACCTCTGCCGATTATGCTTACACGTTTCAACCAAAAGCGATAGAGCCATTCAAAAAAACAAAATTTTTGAAGAAAAGTAGTTATTGGAAAATGTTAAGTGATTTTAATTTTAATTATTTGCCTACAAGTGTCAACTTTAGTTCTACTATTTTACGACAATATAACAAACAACAATATAGACAAATTGAAGTGCAAGGAATCGAACTTTCTCCATTGTTCAAACGCAATAATATGTTTAATTATAACTATGGATTTAATTACAATTTGACCAAAAGTTTGAGATTCAATTACACAGCAACCACAGCAAACTTGGTTAGAAATTATTTTGATGCAAACAATGATCCTATCGACGATTTTACTATTTGGAATGATTATTGGAATATTGGAGAACCAAACCAACATTCGCAACAACTAACGGCCAACTACGAATTGCCAATAAACAAAATTCCAGCTTTAGCATTTATAAAATCAGATTATACTTATATCGGAGATTCTTCTTGGCAAAGAGCTACATTGGCTTTGCAGTCATTCAAAGCTAGTGATGGTAATACATACGATTTAGGAAATACAATCCAAAATGCAAGTTCACACAAATTGAATACAGCGTTCAATATGGATACTTTCTATAAATACATTGGATTTAAAAAAAGAGGAGCAAAAAAAGAAACACCAAAAGCAGTAGTTACACCTCCTTCTGCTCCGAAACCAGGAGAAAAAGTAGTTGCAAAGCCAAAGGTTAAAGAAATAAAACCTAACGTTTTTGTAGACGGATTAATAGGATTGGCTACAAGTATCAAAAATATTCAAATAAATTATACCGAAACTAGCGGAACAATGCTTCCAGGTTATTTGCCGTCTGTAGGATTCTTGGGTTCATCTAAACCAACATTAGGATTCGTATTCGGATTGCAAGATGATGTACGTTTTGAAGCGGCTAAAAACGGATGGCTCACAAATTATAGTGAGTTTAATCAGAATTTTACACAAGTAAAAACTAAGCATCTAACAGCAAATGCAAATATTGAGTTATTTCCGGATTTAAAAATAGATTTAATTGCCGACAGAACTCATGCCGATAATTTTTCAGAACAGTTTGATGCAGTTGGAGGTGTTTATAACTCGCATTCGCCTTATAACTCTGGAAATTTCTCTATCTCGACAGTCTTAATAAAAACTGCATTTTCTGCAAGTGACGAAACAACATCGGCAGCATTTGATAATTTCAGAGAAAACCGATTGGTTGTAGCCGATAGATTGGCTGCAATTTCTTACGGAACATCGCAATTCCCTAGAGTTACGGATGTTAATAATCCGAACTTTGGTTATCCAGTAGGTTTCGGAAAAAACAATCAAGCTGTTTTATTACCATCGTTCTTGGCGGCTTATTCAGGAAGTGATGCTTCTGGAGTGTCATTGGGAGCATTTAAGAATATTCCAATTCCTAATTGGACTGTGAAATATACGGGTCTTATGAGATACAAATTCTTTAAAGATAAGTTCAAAAGATTTTCATTACAACACGCATATAAAGCAGCTTACACTATAAATTCGTACCGTTCTAATTTCAAATATACAGACCCTGCATCTACAGATACTGGTGGAAATTTTGAAAATAAAAACATTATTGGTAACGTAAATCTAACTGAACAATTTAGTCCATTGGTTAGATTGGATTTCGAAATGAAAAGCTCTATAAAAATTCTTGCCGAAATGAAAAAAGACCGAACCATGTCATTAAGTTTTGATAATAATTTACTTACCGAATTAAAAGGTGTCGAATATGTTGTTGGGCTAGGATATCGTATAAAAGATGTAAGAATAAAATCGAGATTGGCAGACAATGCAACGGGAGAAATAAAAAGTGATGTAAATATAAGAAGCGATGTGTCTTTTAGAAATAACAAAACAATAGTTAGAAATTTAGATTATAATAACAACCAATTAGCAGGAGGACAAAACATTGTTTCAGCAAAATTGACCGCCGATTATTCTTTTAGCAAAAACCTAACAACACTTTTCTTTTTCGATTATTCGTTCTCGAAAGCGGTTATTTCAACATCATTTCCATTAACAGCAATTCGTGCCGGATTTACAATTAGATATAACTTTGGAAATTAATTATTAAAAAAATAAGATTATTACGGTAATAATTTTACTTTTGTTTCAAATTAAAATTAAACAACAAAATGAACATACCAGCTAACTTAAAGTACACAAAAGATCACGAATGGATAAGCATTGATGGAGACATCGCTACAATAGGAATTACCGACTTTGCTCAAAAAGAATTGGGAGACATTGTATATGTTGAAGTAGAAACATTAGATCAAACTTTAGCGCAAGATGAGGTTTTTGGAACAGTGGAAGCTGTAAAAACAGTATCAGACTTATTCTTACCGCTTTCTGGCGAAATTATCGAATTTAACGAAGAACTTGAAGTAACTCCAGAAGTTGTAAATGTAGATCCTTACGGAAAAGCTTGGATGATTAAGGTGAGAATTTCTAACCCATCTGAAATCGAAAACCTACTTTCTAGTGATGACTATAAAACACTTATTGGCGCCTAATAAAAACGCTATTTGGATTGCTCTTTTTTGGACATTTTTGATACTTTACTTAAGTTTAAAAACATCGGTAAATGTCCCGAAAATTAATTTTCAAAATGCAGATAAAGTAGTTCATTTTACGTTCTATTTTGGTTTTGTTATTTTGTGGTATCGGTATTTAGTATTTAAAAACAGTGTATTACTAAACAATAAAATCGTTCTAGTGCTTATTTCGATAGGTTTAGGAATAGCCATCGAGTTTGCCCAAAAAAGTATGACAACTACTCGACAAGCTGATTTTTGGGACGTTGTTGCAAATAGTGCAGGAACTTTAGTAGGGATTTTTGTAGCAACAAAATTCTTTAAAGAAAATAAAAAAATCGGAAGTATTCGATAAATAAATATTATGAGAAAAACATCCCATTTCGGTGGGATTTTTCTATTTTTATACCTTTAATTTGTTAATTCATTATTATGAATATCAAGCAATACATAGATTCTACTTACTTAAAAACAGCATTGCAAGCCAATTTGTCTGAAATTGAAAACACAAAAGTGGTCGAAAATTTCATTCATGAAGCGATTAGCGAGGAATTTAAGTTGATTATGATTCGCCCTGACAAAGTACAATTGGCTAAAGAAATGATTGAAAAAGCCAATTCGAAAGTGCTTATAGGAACCGTTATCGATTTTCCTGAAGGAAATTCTAATTTAGATAAAAAATTAGAAGAAGCACAAGAAGCGATAAACAATCATGCAGATGAACTTGATTTTGTTATCAACTATGAAGCTTTCAAAAGAGGAGAAACAGCATTAATAAAGCAAGAAATTATTGCTTGCACACAATTGGGATTGTCACACAAAAAAGCAGTCAAATTTATTATTGAAGTTGCAGCGCTAACAGATCGTCAAATTATTCAGATTTCGGTATTAATAAAAAATACTATTATAGCCAATTTTAAAGAAGAGAATTTTGCACATATATTTGTAAAATCATCGACAGGTTTTTATAAAACAGAAGATAATTTGCCAAACGGAGCCACGATTCCTACCATTATTTTAATGTTAGAAAACTCAAATCCACTTCCTGTAAAAGCAGCTGGTGGCGTAAGAACGCTGGAGGAAGCTTTGGCAATGATTAGATTGGGTGTAAAAAGAATAGGAACATCGGCAGCGAAAACCATTGCAGATGGAAATGTTGCTACAGGAAATTATTAAAAAATATACAATGAAAAAATACCTTTTACTAATTACAGTTTTTTTCTTAGGGCAAAATTCATTTTCGCAAGTGAGTAATCAAGAAAAATTTCCAGTTTTTCCGGCATGCGAAAACACAATGAATCATGAATTAGAAACTTGTTTTAACAATCAGTTACAAGATTTTGTTTATAAGAATTTCCAATTGACGGAGGTTGCAAAACAAAATAATTTCAAAGGAAAAATCATCACGTTATTTGAAGTAGATAGTACAGGAACATTCAAAGTTTTGTATGTTGATGCAATAGATTCGGAACTAATAACTGAAACAAAAAGGGTTTTTTCGGCTTTGCCGAAAATTACTCCACCAACTTATAACGGAAAACCAACCTATGCAAAATATACAATTACAATAGCAATTCCGTTGCAAAGTGCGGCCGAAATTGCACAAGAAAAATTATTACAAGAAAACAAAAATGCAAATTCGCCTTCAATTATAGCAAACAAAGAAAACCCAGAATTTGAATCTGTAAAATTAAATTATAAAGAATTTAAAAATCCACAATTCAAAAGCCATCTTAATATTCCTTTCTCGCATAATTTATACACCAATTTTGATGGCGAAATGAATCAAGTTGGTACTAATAATCATACGGCATCAAAACCATATACCTATTCTGAAGTTGCAAAATACCATAATTTTGACGAAGCTTATAATGCAATCAAAATTAAGAAAGAAGGTTGGTGGGGACGAAAATTATTTAACGAAAACTTAGTTGCCATACAAGGGGAAGATTATTGGTTTACACTAAATCCTATTTTCGATTTACGAATGGGAAAAAGTAATCCAAGCACCGAAGATTATACTTATGTAAATACTCGTGGAATTCAAATTCAAGGAGGATTAGGCGAACAATTAGACTTTACGACAACCATTTACGAAAGTCAAGGTGTTTTTGCCGATTATTATAACAGATACGCAAATTCTATTCAGCCATCTGGCGGAAATCCAGCTATTATTCCAGGAATTGGTATTGCAAAAGATTTTAAAACTACAAAATATGATTTCCCTTCTGCCGATGCGAATATTACTTACACACCAAGTAAACATTTGAATTTACAATTGGGTTACAGCCGAAATTTTATAGGGGATGGTTACCGCTCTTTGCTGGAAGGCGATGGTGCGAGTCCGTATCCGTTTGTTAAAATAAATACTACTTTTTGGAAAATAAAATACACTAATACTTACATGTGGCTCAAAGATGTTCGAAAAGATGTAACACTAGACAGAACCTATGCTACAAAATATATGGCAAACCATTATTTGAGCTGGAATGCTTCAAAGAGATTAAATATTGGATTTTTCGAATCGGTAATTTGGACAAACGACAACAATCGTGGTTTTGATCTTAATTTTGTGAATCCAATTATTTTTTATCGTTCGGTCGAATTTTCTTCGTCTGCCAGAAGCGGAAATGCAGTTTTAGGGATTACGTCTAAGTATAAATGGAATAATAATATTAATTTATACGGACAATTCTTGCTCGACGAATTCTCGCTTGGCGACATGAAATCTGGCGAAAAAAGTTGGAAAAATAAATATGGTTATCAGTTGGGAGCGAAATATTTTAATGCTTTTGGGATGAAAAATTTATACCTGCAAGCAGAATATAACCATGTGCGTCCTTATGTTTATGCGCATAGTAACGCCATTACAAATTACGGTCACAACAACCAAAGCATGGGGCATAATTGGGGATCTAACTTTAAAGAGTTAACAGGAATTGCACGTTTTCATAAAAACAGATTGTTTGCCGATGCAAAAATAAGCGTAGGAATTCGTGGTTTCGATTTTGATACGGTTACCGATCCAAAGAATTATGGTTCTAATATTTACAAAGATTACGACGATTCAAGAGCTTATGAAAAAGGTGTTGCTATAGGACAGGGAAATAAAACCAATGTTTTTATTGCTGATGTTCAGGTGGGATATTTGCTAAACCCAAGTACAAACCTAAAGCTTTTTGGTAATGTAATCTACAGAAACTTTAGTCCACAAGAAAATACAACTACAATATTTAAAGAAAGTACTACTTGGCTTTCGATAGGATTGCGTGCTGATGTGTTTAATTGGTATTTGGATTATTAAAGTATCAATTACGAATTACGTTTAAAATATATAGCGTATGTCAGAATGTAAAATATTCTGTAAACAATCAATATCAAGCGTAATTCGTAATTTTTAATTCGTAATTAATCCCTATCTTTGCAAAGTTTTAAAAAATAAATATTTCTGCTTTGAGCACAATAAATACATTTTCTTCCATAAAATCTATTTTCAATGATTTCAAAGAAATTACCAAAGCTGGTTTGGCAATCAGTGTGGTTTTCTCATCATTGGCTGGGTATTTACTAGGGATTCATGAGTTTAATTCGTCGAGTGTATACGTTCTTATCATGCTTGCCATTGGTGGATATTGTATGGTTGGTGCCTCAAACGCTTACAATCAAATTATCGAAAAAGATTTAGATGCTTTGATGGACAGAACTAAAAATCGTCCTATTCCTGCGGGAAGAATGTCAGTAAATACCGCTTTTATAATCGCAACAGTTTTAACCATTATAGGATTAACAATTTTGTATCTGATAAATCCTAAAACAGCAATGTTTGGAGCGATTTCAATATTTTTATACACTTGTGTATATACACCACTAAAAACAGTAACTTCATTGTCGGTTTTTGTGGGAGCTTTTCCAGGAGCAATTCCGTTTATGTTGGGTTGGGTTGCTGCTACAAACGATTTTGGTATCGAAGCTGGAACTTTGTTTTTAATTCAATTTTTTTGGCAATTTCCTCATTTTTGGGCAATAGGCTGGTTTTTATTTGAAGATTACAAAAAAGGCGGATTTTATATGTTGCCAACAGGAAAAAGAGACAAAGGAACTGCAATGCAGATTATTTTATACACACTTTGGTTAACAGCAGCTTCGGTTTTGCCAAGTTTTGGTTACACAGGGAGATTATATTTAACGACTGTTTCGGCTGTAATTGTTGGTTTATTAGGTTTGTGGATGCTTTTTTATGCAATCAAATTATACAAAAACAAAACCGATAAATCTGCGAAAACATTAATGTTAGTAAGTGTTGCCTACATATCACTGATACAAGTGGTATATATATCAGATAAATTTTTACGATAATAATTATGGAAGTAATGACTATTAAAGAGCATAACGAAAGAAAAGCAAGATCATACAAATTATTGTTGCTTTTCGCTATGATTAGTATGTTTATGATGTTTGCGGGATTAACGAGTGCCTACTTGGTAAGTTCTTCCCGAAAAGATTGGATACACACTATGGTTTTGCCATCAGCATTTACAATAAGTACTATTCTTATAATTTTGAGTAGTATTACGATGCATTTTGCAAAAAATGCAATACAAAGAGATGACAGAAAAAACACAACATTATTCCTTTTAGGAACATTAGTTTTAGGAATTGCGTTTATTTTCTTTCAATTTAATGGGTTTAGTCAAGTAGTCGAAATGGGTTATTTTTTTACAGGTAGCGAGAGTACGGTTACGTCTTCTTTCTTGTATGTTTTAACTATTTTGCACCTTGCACATCTCGTTGCAGGATTAATTTCTCTATTAATTATAATTTATAATCATTTTAAACAAAAATACAATTCAACTCAAAGCACTGGTATAGAGCTTGGTGCGATGTTTTGGCATTTTTTAGATATTCTTTGGGTATATTTGTTTTTATTTTTATATTTCGTAAAATAATAAAATATTGTAAATTTGACAACTTTATAAATACAATTCTATGGCAACGACAGTTACTACTAGTGCTGAAGGCAAAACTTGGGGAGGCGGAAAAGAGCCAATGGGCATAAGCTACGGAAAAATGATGATGTGGTTTTTCATTGTTTCCGATGCGCTAACATTCTCAGGATTCTTGGCAGCATATGGTTTTTCAAGATTTAAATTTATCGAAACTTGGCCTTTGGCCGATGAGGTTTTTACTCACTTTCCTTTTATGCATGGTGTTTCAGCACCTATGTATTATGTGGCATTTATGACATTTGTACTGATTTTTTCATCGGTAACAATGGTTCTGGCAGTAGATGCTGGTCATCAAATGAAAAAAGAAAAAGTAATTATTTATATGTTTCTAACCATTATAGGTGGTTTTATATTCGTAGGTTCACAAGCATGGGAGTGGAAAAACTTTATAAAAGGAGAATATGGTGCTGTTGAAACTAAAGGCGGTTCGATATTACAATTTATAGATAAAGATGGCAAAAGAGTTGCGCTTAGCGAATTCGCTGCCGATATTCCTAGCGAAAGAGTAGCTGATACTAAAAGCAAAGGAATTTGGTTTTTTGGAGACGAAACTTTGCCAACTTATTCAGTAGAAGAAGTTGTGGAAGGATTTAAATCGCATTCAGATGTATTAATTCGTACCGAAGTTATCGATCCAAAAACAAAGAAAAAAATTACTTTAACTCGTGAAGAATCTCTAAAAAGAATAGAAGGAACACAATATGTAGTTGAAGGGGCAAACTTAATTCGTAACGAATACGGACAAAAATTATTTGCTGATTTCTTCTTCTTTATTACTGGATTTCACGGTTTTCACGTATTTTCTGGGGTAATGATTAATGTTTTAATCTTCTTCAATATACTTTTAGGAACTTACGATAAGAGAAAAAGTTATGAAATGGTTGAAAAAGTGGGGTTATATTGGCACTTTGTCGATTTAGTTTGGGTGTTTGTATTTACATTCTTCTACTTAGTTTAATTTTAATAATAGAAAACATATTGTTATGTCACACGAACACGAATCAAACGTAGGAAGAATCTGGAAAGTTTTCGGATTATTATCAATAATTACAATAGTTGAGGTTATTTTAGGAATTGTTAAGCCCGAAGTTTTACAATTTAATACTTTTTTAAGTATGGGATTGTTAAACTGGATTTTTATTATCTTAACTGTATATAAAGCATACTGGATTATGTGGGCTTTTATGCACCTTGAGGGAGAAGCTGCTTCTTTACGTTGGGCAGTTGTAGGAACATTAGTGTTCTTAGTTATTTACTTAGTATTTATTTTGCTGGTTGAAGCTGATTATATATTCGAGATTTTTAAAAATTCTACCATAAAATGGAATTTTTAAAACATATTAATTCAAAAAAAAAGCTCCTATTACAGGAGCTTTTTTTATTTTTGTACTCAATAAATTATATTTTCCCTCATGAGAAATAAATTAGTCCTCATTGTCCTGCTAATACTTCCAGTATTAATTTATTTAGTATTCGCAACTGCAACACACAACTCCTTGTTTTTGCCAACTATTTCTAGAAATAATAAAGAATTACCAAAATGGGAAA
>NZ_JAYURN010000094.1:0-12848 GCF_043756175.1 Flavobacterium sp. | reverse complement strand
GGTTTTTTGTAACAATTTGATCCGATTATTATCTAATATAAAAAACACAAATTCGATTAATTTTTTTAATTAGAATAAGTATATTTATTAAATTAAATTTAAAAATGAATAATATTCTTGAAGTAAAAAATGTAGTCAAACAATATGGCGATTATACTGCCCTAAATAGTGTTTCATTACAAGTTCCTAAAGGTAGTATTTACGGTCTTTTAGGCCCTAATGGTGCCGGAAAAACCTCTTTAATTCGTATCATCAATCAAATTACGATGCCAGATAGTGGTGAGATAATTCTCGACGGAGAAAAACTCGCTCCACATCACGTGCAGCATATTGGTTATATGCCAGAAGAACGTGGTTTGTATAAAACGATGAAAGTAGGTGAACAATGTTTGTATCTCGCACAACTAAAAGGATTGTCTAAAGCGGAAGCACAAAAACAACTCAAATACTGGTTCGAAAAATTCGAAATTGAAGGCTGGTGGAACAAAAAAATACAAGAACTATCCAAAGGAATGGCGCAAAAAGTACAGTTTGTAGTTACGGTTTTGCATCAACCAAAATTATTAATTTTCGATGAACCATTTTCAGGTTTCGATCCTGTAAATGCCAATTTGATAAAAGACGAAATCTTAGAATTAAAGAAAAAAGGATCAACTATTATTTTCTCGACTCATCGTATGGAAAGTGTCGAAGAATTATGTGATGATATTGCTTTAATTCACAAATCGAACAAACTTATTGAAGGAAGACTTGAAGATGTAAAACGCCAGTACCGAAAAAACACTTTCCAAGTAGGAATCATGACCAATAATGTAGAAGGCTTAATGTATGATTTAACCCAAAAATTCACAGTAGGTCAAACAGATTTCAAATCTCTAAATGATGACTTGAAACTAGAGATAGATTTAGGAACAGCGACATCAAATGATTTGTTAAGTATTTTGACAAGTAGAGGTCAAGTAACTCATTTTGCAGAAAACATACCGAGTGTAAACGATATATTTATTCAAACTGTAAGTAAATAGACTTGCTTAGATAGTTAGATTTTTAGATTACTTATATGATAGGAAAGTTTAAGTAGTCTAAAAATCTAAAATGTCTAACAATCTAAGAAGTCTAACAATCTAATAATCTAAAATGTCTATATTATCATTAATCATAAAAAGAGAATTTATTGCAAAAGTTCGTAATAAATCATTTATTATAATGACTTTTCTGAGTCCATTATTAATCGTAGGGTTGTCATTTTTTGTTGGTTATCTCGCTAGTATGAATAAAGATGAGGTTACAAAAATCGCTATTCATGACGAATCGGGAGTTTTAAAATCCGATTTCAAAAATATCAAACAAACTGTCTACGTCGATTTGTCTGGTATGCCATTACAATTTGCTAAAGATACCGCAAGCAAAAATTATGAAGGTCTTATTTTTGTTCCTAAATCAGCCAATATTCAAGAATTAGCAACTAAAGTCGAATATATTTCAGATGAAAGTCCTAGTATGGAATTCATCATGGAAATGGAAGACGTTATCGACACCAAACTAACCAGAAATAATCTGACAACGATAGGTTTCGATTATGATAAAATAAAAAAAGCAAAAGTAGATTCAAACATACATTTAACTAAATTTTCTGGAGAGGATACCATAAAAGGGATCAACGAAATGAAGATTGCAATAGGTGGCGCATTTGGTTACTTAATCATGATGTTCATTATTATTTACGGTAATTTTGTGATGCGAAGTGTTATCGAAGAGAAAACATCTCGAATTATCGAAATCATCATTTCATCGGTAAAACCATATCAATTAATGATGGGTAAAATTATTGGTAATTCATTGGCAGGAATTCTACAATTTGCCATTTGGGCAATCGTAGGTGCTATTTTGTTATTTGGAATTTCGGCATTCTTTGGCATACAAACTGGTGCGCAAGCCAGCATCAATCCAGCAATGGCAAATGCAGTTCAGCATGAATTAGGAACTACAATGCAAAGTTATCTCAAAGAGTTTTTCAATTTACCATTAGGAACATTAATTACTTGTTTCGTAATCTATTTCATAGGTGGTTATTTTCTATATAGCTCATTTTATGCCGCCATCGGAGCCGCTGTCGATTCAGAAACCGATTCTCAACAATTCTTATTGCCAATCATTATGCCATTAATGTTAGGTGTTTATATCGGTTTTTTTACTGTAATAAACGACCCGCACGGAACAGTAGCTACAGTGTTTTCCATGATTCCACTTACATCACCTATTGTTATGCTAATGCGAATTCCGTTTGGTGTGCCATGGTGGCAATTAGTACTATCTATCACTATATTGTTTGCAACATTCCTAGGCGTAGTCTGGTTTGCATCAAAAATTTATAGAGTGGGAATCTTGATGTATGGCAAAAAACCAACCTGGAAAGAATTATACAAATGGCTTAAATATTAGAGTTGTTTATTCGGTTATTTGTTAATTCGTTTATTTGGAAAAAGTAGGAGCGATTCGCTCGGGCATTTTCAGGAAACCATATTCCTGCTGTCGTTGCAATCTTGTCTCGTTAAAAAAAAACGAGACAAGGATTTCCACTTCCATCAGGGCTAAAGACAATTTTTTTCGTACTTTTGCCAACTAAACAAATTGTCGATTAAACGATTAACCAAATCAACAAACAGATGTCAAAAATCCTAATCATCGAAGACGAACCAGCAATCCGACGAGTATTAACCAAAATACTAACGGAAGAAAGCGATACTTATATTGTTGACGAAGCCGAAGACGGTGTACAAGGTCTAGAAAAAATAAAAAGCGAAGACTATGATTTAGTGCTGTGCGACATCAAAATGCCAAAAATGGACGGTGTCGAAGTTCTTGAAGCTGCAAAAAAACTCAAACCCGAAATACAAATGGTGATGATTTCTGGTCACGGAGATTTAGAAACAGCTGTAAACACCATGAGATTGGGTGCTTTCGATTATATATCGAAACCACCAGATTTAAACCGTTTGTTAAATACTGTTCGTAATGCTTTAGATAAAAAAAAGTTAGTCGTAGAAAACAAAATATTAAAAAAGAAAGTTTCTAAAAACTACGAAATGATAGGCGAGAGCCAACCTATCAATCACATCAAAGATATGATTGAAAAAGTTGCACTAACTGAAGCTAGAGTTTTAATCACTGGACCAAACGGAACAGGAAAAGAATTGGTAGCACACCAATTACACGAAAAAAGCGAAAGAGCTAATTTTCCAATAATCGAAGTAAACTGTGCTGCTATTCCATCAGAATTGATAGAAAGTGAATTATTCGGCCACGTAAAAGGAGCCTTTACATCGGCAGTAAAAGACCGTGCAGGAAAATTCGAAGCAGCCGATGGTGGAACTATTTTTCTAGATGAAATAGGAGATATGAGTCTTTCGGCACAAGCCAAAGTTCTGCGTGCCTTACAAGAAAGTTTGATACAAAGGGTAGGAGCAGACAAAGACATAAAAGTAAATGTTCGTGTTGTAGCTGCTACCAATAAAGATTTAAAAAAAGAAATAGCAGAAGGTCGTTTCCGTGAGGATTTATACCATCGTTTGGCTGTAATTTTGATAAAAGTTCCGGCTTTAAATGATCGTCGTGATGATATTCCTCTGTTAATAGAACA
This sequence comes from Flavobacterium sp., assembly GCF_043756175.1. GTDB lineage: Bacteria > Bacteroidota > Bacteroidia > Flavobacteriales > Flavobacteriaceae > Flavobacterium. The sequence goes on along the minus strand of NZ_JAYURN010000094.1, from coordinate 9,208 downwards.
TTTTAATGATAAGATTGCCTCAGAACAAGGAAATGTGTCAAAAGTATTCACTAAACAAGCTATAAAATTATTACAAGAATACGACTGGACAGGAAATATTCGTGAACTAAGAAACGTAGTAGAACGCTTAATTATTTTAGGTGGAAACGAAATTTCTGAAGACGATGTAAAACTGTTTGCAAGTAAATAATAAATTAAAAGATTTAAATAATTAAATCTTTCAGTCAATTAAAATGAAACTAAAAAAAATAAACGAAAACCTGCAACAAGCACTTATCGAAAACGGTTTAACCGAAGCCAATGAGTTGCAACAAGAAACATTTAGTACTATAAAAAGTGGTGCCGATGCAGTTGTAGTTGCGCCAAAAGGTTCTGGAAAATCGACAACAATAATTATTAATGTGATTCAGCGAATGGAAAAATCCGTTGGCGAAAGCACAAGAGTTTTAATCATTGTCGAAAACAAAGAACGTGTTCTAGAAATGGAAGAAATGTTCATGAAATATGCCAAATATCATGATTTAAGTATTTTAGGAGTTCATGACAAAGGCGATATCGATTATGATAAAAACATTATTTCATTAGGATTAGATGTGCTTATTGGAACGCCAAATAGGATAAATGCTATGTTTGCTTCGGCAGGATTTAATATAAGTACAGTAAAAATGTTTGTGGTCGATGATGCTGATATTCTTTTCAGAAACCGAATGGACGCTGTAATTCACCGTTTGTCAAATAGCATCGATAAAACACAAAGACTTTTCTTTACTACCGATTTGACCGAAAGAGTAGAATCTCTGGCAGATAAAATAATGATCGAACCTTTGTTTTTTGAAATGGACGAAGAAGATGAAGATGATGAGGAAGACTAAAACGAAGATTAATTTAAAATAAAAAGAATATGGGATTGATGAAAATATTTTCGGGAAGCGAAATTTTAGCACAAGCATTACAAGCAAAAATTGAAGCGGTTGGCGTAAGTACAATTGTAAAAAATAACATACAATCGGCTAAATTAGCAGGTTTTGGAACTGCTGATCAAGCAGTAGAAGTTTTCATTCAAGAAATCGATTTTGGAAAAGCAAATCCAGTAATTGAAGAATTTAGAATGAGTATATAATGAATAACATTTTGTTTGTCTGTTCTGCAAATAAGCAAAAATCTATCTTTTACATCTTCAAGAAATCGATTTAGGAAAAGCAAATTCAATAATTGATGAATTAAGAATGAGTATCTGATTTTTTTATTTTAATTTAAAGCCAATTTTGCATAACTCAAATATTAATAGCTTGGATGTATTTTATGAATCACAAGGATTATTAATATAATTAAAATTAAGACTACAATAAATAGTTTTTTTAATACAAAGGGTTCAAAATGAGTAAAATTCGAAAATTAATTTTCAATTAATACTATAACTGTCTAAATCTCTATCTAATAATTAGGGTAAAAATATTTCAACAAATTAATGTATTTGAAAACATTTTAAACAAATTAATCGGTTATTCTAAACTGTAATTCATCAACAAGAAGTGTTGCAGTGTTTGTGTTATTTCGAGTAACAAATACTTCAATATAGTCTCCCAGGACTAGATCTACCTCAGTATTTAAAATAATTTGAAAGGATTGATTATTTGCAGCAGCAGCCATAGAAGCTATTGGAGTAATAATAATACCATTTTTAGCTATACCAATAGAAAAATCTGAATTTATTGCTGGAGCCTTTGCACCTATAACTACTGATATTTTACCCACCACTGTTTCTACACCATTGTAAGTTATTCTATTATTTGTAGCTGTAAATCTTTTTTCATTTACTGTCGTGGTGGCACCTGCAATTTTAACATAAGTGCCCACAGCACCTAATGTTGTTGTGCTAGTATTGTTATTAAAGTAAATAAAGCTAAAGGCTCTAGAGTCTGGAATATTGGTATTTTGTTTCATGCTCCATCCTGCAGAATAAGAATTTATACCGTCTAATGGCGTAGATACACCTCTAAACATGTTTGTGGTCATTCGTCCTCTATTTATATTTGCACCTGCGTTCACTTTTACACCCGTTTGTCCGGAGTAAATAAAATAATTATTAGCTAAATCTACATCATCTACATTAAGTCCTGATAAAAATTCAATACCAGAACCGCTAGTTATTCCATCTATAAAACATAATGCTGCTGCAAATTTCCCTACATTACCAGTAACTTTTAATCCATTTGAAACTTTCCAATAATTTTTAACAAATGTTATAGCTTTAAATCCGGAAATTTGCCCGGCACCCAGAGAAGGAACAATCTCTACAACTGAAGATCCCGAAAATGAATTACAAAATTTAGTTCCTGTACTATCTGAAAAATCGTAGGCTGTAGTAGAAGCACTAAAGGGTACAACGGCTAAATCTTGAATAAATACACCTGTGTTGGTACTTCTTAGAACTGCACCACTAACATTAGAAACGACCATGTCTTTTTGCGGATCGGTCCCGCGAAGTCCTGCCCCATTCATAATAATATAATTAGGGCTTATATTCACAAAGCCAGAAAAAATATACATTTTGGTAGCATTTAATGTTATGCTTGCTGCTACAGGCGCTGGTAAATCGGCAAGTGAATAAACATAAACAAGGTTTGAGTTGGGAGTAAAAGCAAAGGATTTCCAAACACCTCCACTAAATATATCTGAAGTATTATCTGTTGTGTTATAAATTTGTAATGCTTGAGATGGCGTTATAATATTGTCCCTTTCTATTTTTGTCATTCGAGGTATCAATAAACCTTTGTTGCTAGATTGTATGTCAAGAATTGAAGTTACTTGTGGATTCGTTGTTCCAATTCCTACTTGTGCAATAGCATATTGTTTAGAAGCTAAACAAACAAGTAAGCAAATTACCGCTTTTTTTAAATATTGATTTTTCATTACAAATAGTTTAGTGGTTAAATAAAAAATTAAACAAATGTTAAATTTAATCAAATGTAATTTTTTTTTTATTCAAAGTCTTTTTTATTAAAAAAAAATATTTTCATTTTTTATGATATTATAATATTATTTTATAAAATTATATTTTTTCAATAAAACCAGTGCTTTTCAGGTGATAGTAGTTTGATAATATTAAAAGGTTGCAAGTAATAAACAAAACACTATAAAAATATAGGAGACTAAAATTCAATCAAATAAGGAACGTATTTAAAAGATGATTTTTTTTGGATTCAAATTGTCAAATTCTTTTATAATTATATTTTTGTATTTTCAAAAAATCTGATAATTTAACAAACAGAACAAATGATTATAGTCAACGATATTACAAAAGAATTATATAAAGAATATAACTTTCAGTTTTAAGAAGATTTTGAAGAAGTCAATATCTCTTCATTTGACGCAAATATATTTAATCGATTATTATTTAAATCTAAGATTTCAAAGGGTGTGGTTTTTATTTTTATGTTAATCCATTTTGTTTGGCTACGTGTAGAAATATCTCTAAAAAATATATTGATTTAGGCTATCATATTTTTATTTTGTAGAGATAGCGGGAAGTAGAGTTCCTTTTTTGCTAGATTTTTTATATTAACATAAATTTGAAACCGATCATTTTCACAAATTGAATAACGAAGATTATATCGGAATAAATTAAAATCAATATTTCTTATTTGCATTAAAAAATATTTTATAATAACAAAAAAAAGTACAAATGGGATTGATGAAAATATTTTCGGGAAGCGAAATTTTAGCACAAGCATTACAAGCAAAAATTGAAGCTGTTGGCGTAAATACAATTGTAAAAAAATAAGATACAATCGGCTAAATTAGCAGGTTTTGGATCTGCCGATCAAGCAGTAGAAGTTTTTATTCAAGAAATAGATTTTGGAAAAGCTAATCCAGTAATTGAAGAATTTAGAATGAGTATTTAATCGAAATTTGCACAAAAGTAAACCACTAATTTAAATGAATGAATTTAAAATTAGTGGTTTTTTTTATTTAAGTAAGTACAATTTAGCACAAGCTCTAGCATCAGATAATGCTTCGTGGTGATTTAGTTTAATATTCATTTCACGACAACAATCACTTAATTTTGTAGGTTTTAATCCTTTGGCTTTATAAATTTTTACAGTACATTCCCATTTTTCAGAAATATTCAAATCGGTATAATCCAAACCATAAAGCGCCATAGATTTCATCAAGACATTCCTGTAAAAGCTTTCATTATGAGCAACTACAATTCTATTTTGAAGACGTTTTTTTATTTCTGGAAAAACTTGAGCAAACGATCTAGCATTGGCAGTATGATGAGGATAAATACCATGAACTGCAATAGTATAAGGCGAATATTGGTTTTGCGGCGGTTTTATCAAAGTGACAAATTCGTCTATGATTATACCATTCTCCACCGTTACAATTCCAACAGAGCAAGGATGGTGTCCAACGGCAGTTTCGAAATCGATGGCAGTAAAGGTCATTAGAATTCAATGTTTTGGATTAATTTTTTGATTTTTATTGACTACAAATGTAAACCTATTATCTAAAAAACAAATTTACTTCGCTCTCAAAAATAGCTACAGGAATTCCGTGTCCTAATTCACTGAGAAGATGTAACCTGAAATCATTTTTTAGAGGTAATAATTTCGTAATAAATTCAAGATTATCTTTCGCATGAATTACATCGTCTTGGTTTCCGATCACAATTTGTAACAAATGATTGTGGCCTTTATTGATAATTGGAATGTTTTGTAAAACCGAGGTGCGATATGGCAAAGCTGGATTGAATAACAAAGCAGGAATTTGCATTAATTTAGAAAGATAAAACCCTGCAAAACCACCCATACTACTACCTATTATTACATCTATATTTTGGTTTTATATTCAGTGTATAAATTTTCAATCATATTCGGATTTGCTCTGTAATCTAAATTAGGAGCTATAATATTTCCAAATGGTTCAAGAACTTCTCTTTTTTTAATACTTAAATTACTGTCAAGTCCGTGCAGATAAAGAATGTTCATTATTTTAATTTATAAAAATCAAATATCCGAATTCTTTTTTTCATAATTCAAATTCATTTTTAAAATTGTCAAATTCCCTAATTAATCTATCTTTGCACCTTCAAAAAAGCGATTAAATAAATAACCGAAAATGATTACAGTAAACGATATTTCCGTACAATTTGGCGGAACCACTTTATTTAGCGATGTTTCTTTTGCTATCAATGAAAATGACAAAATTGCCTTAATGGGTAAGAATGGTGCAGGAAAATCTACTTTATTAAAAATAATTTCGGGTCAAGCAAAACCATCAACAGGAAATGTATCGGCGCCAAAAGATGCTGTTGTAGCTTATTTGCCCCAGCATTTGCTTACTACCGATGGTGCTACGGTTATGGAAGAAACTTCGAAAGCATTCGGAGAAGTTTTTGCTATGAAAGCCGAAATCGACGAAATAAACGAGCAATTAACCGTTCGTACCGATTATGAAAGTGACGATTACATGAAATTAATCGAAAGAGTTTCGGACTTATCCGAGAAATTTTATGCTATCGAAGAAATAAATTATGAAGCCGAAGTAGAGAAAATACTAACAGGATTAGGGTTTCTGCGTGAAGATTTTACACGTCAAACTTCAGAATTTTCTGGTGGTTGGAGAATGAGAATCGAACTAGCAAAAATCTTATTACAAAAACCAGATTTAATTCTACTAGATGAGCCAACCAATCACATGGATATCGAAAGTATCCAATGGTTAGAGGATTTCTTGATTAATTCTGCTAAAGCCGTTGTGGTAATTTCCCACGATAGAGCTTTTGTCGATAATATTACCAATCGTACTATCGAAGTCACGATGGGACGTATTTACGATTATAAAGCCAAATATTCTCATTATTTAGAACTCAGAAAAGACCGAAGAATTCATCAGCAAAAAGCATACGACGAGCAACAAAGAATGATTGCCGATAACAGAACTTTTATAGACCGTTTCAAAGGAACTTTTTCTAAGACCGATGCGGTTCAATCTCGTGTTAAAATGCTAGAAAAACTGGTTATCGTTCAGGTTGATGAGGTAGATACTTCGGCTCTAAAACTTAAATTTCCGCCTGCAATTCGTTCCGGTCAATATCCTGTTGTGGTAAAAGATATGACAAAATCTTATGGTGATAAAGTCATTTTTCAAGATGCTAATATTGTAATTGAACGTGGTGAAAAAGTGGCCTTTGTAGGTAAAAATGGGGAAGGAAAATCGACCATGATTAAAGCTATTATGAAAGAAATTGAAATCAATTCAGGAAGTGTCGAAATTGGACACAACTCACAAATTGGTTATTTTGCTCAAAACCAAGCTGCTTTATTAGACGAAAATGGAACAATTTTTTCTACAATTGATGATATTGCTGTTGGTGATGTAAGAACTAAAATAAAGGATATTTTGGGCGCATTTATGTTTCAAGGTGATGACATTACCAAGAAAGTAAAAGTGCTTTCTGGTGGTGAAAAAACCCGTTTGGCTATGATAAAATTATTGCTAGAACCTGTTAATTTATTGATTCTAGATGAGCCTTCAAATCATTTGGATATGAAAACTAAAGATATTATTAAAGAAGCTTTGCGTGATTTCGACGGAACATTAATTCTTGTTTCTCACGACCGTGATTTCTTGGATGGTTTGGCTACCAAAGTGTTCGAATTTGGTAACAAACGTGTCAAAGAGCATTTTGAAGATATTGCTGGTTTCTTAGCTCATAAGAAAATGGATAGCATGAGAGAAATAGAAAAATAAGAATTATTTTATATAAAATAAAACCCGTCTCGTTCTTAAAAACGAGACGGGTTTTTCAATAAAACAAATTAACCAAAAAACTTATTTTACAGCTTCAACCAATCTAATAAATTCTGCTTTGTAACCATCGGTATCGTTAGACAACCCTAATCTGGCTAGTTTTTTAATCTCATCAGATGATTTATTAGATATTAATTTTGAATCTCTCAATTTCAACCCAAACCAAGCAACTGAAGCTGTAAATTTTAAATCATCAGAAGCATTTTCTAACTCGCTAGATTTATTTTCAATAATCTGAACCATCTCAATACTTTTGTCACCATCAGGTTTTTTGTAACGGAATTTTATGGTGGCTAGCTCGTCATTAAAATTATTTCCTGTTGGCTCTACTTTTGTGTATTTTAAATCGGAAGTTTCGTTATAAAAATCACTTTTCACATCAGTAGGAATAATTTCGTATAATGCTGTTACGGTATGATTACTTCCTAATTCTCCCGCATCAATCGCATCGTTTTTGAAATCTTCTGGACGTAATTTTCTGTTTTCGTAACCAATTAATCTATAACTCTGAACATGTTTTGGGTTGAATTCAATCTGAATTTTTACATCTTTAGCAATGGCAAACATCGAACCTTTAAATTCTTTACCTAAAAAGCGATTGGCTTCCTGAATGTTATCGATATAAGCGTAATTTCCGTTGCCTTTATCGGCAAGGATTTCCATTTTACTGTCTTTGTAATTCCCCATTCCGTAACCCAAACAAGTTAAGAAAACACCCGATTTTCTTTTGTCTTCGATCAATGTTTGCATATCACCATCGGAAGAAGTTCCTACGTTAAAATCACCATCAGTTGCTAGAATTACTCTATTATTTCCACCCTTTATGAAATTTTCTTCGGCAGTTTTGTAAGCCAATTGAATTCCTGCTCCGCCAGCAGTGCTTCCACCAGCATTTAGTTTTTCTAATGCATCAATAATAGTTTGTTTCTCATTTCCAGAAGTTGGAGGCAAAACCAATCCTGCCGCTCCAGCATACACGACAATTGCTACTTTATCTTCTTTGCGGAGTTGCGCTATTAGTACTTTTAGTGATTCCACTAATAAAGGTAATTTGTTAGCATCACTCATCGAACCCGAAACATCGATTAAGAAAACCAAGTTAGAAGCTGGTAAATCATTAGTTGGAATGTCTTTTCCTTGCAAACCAATTTTTACTAATTTATGTTTGCTATTCCACGGACATTCGCTGTATTCAGTATTAATTGAAAATGGATTATTGTCTTTGGGTTGTGGATATTGGTATTTAAAGAAATTCATCATTTCTTCGATACGAACGGCATCTTTTGGAACGGTTTGACCGTTGTTGATGAATCTGCGAACGTTGGTATAAGAAGCATTGTCAACATCGATAGAAAAAGTAGAAAGTGGCGCTTTTTTTGGACTTTCGAAAGGATTTTCTGTTAAACTATTATAATCTTCATCGTTTGGAATCGGATTTTTATTAGTGTTTGAATATTGTTTTAAGTCATCTTTTTTTTCTGAAAAAGAACGACTTCCACGTAAAATAATTTTAGAATTAGAATTTACTTGTAAACCATAAATTTGTCCAGATGAAGCTTGATTGCTTTCTGCTTTTTTTCTTTCTTTTCTTGATGAAGTAGGTCTTTCTTCGGATTCATAATCTGATGAATAACCTATAACTACAACCTCTTGCAATTGTTTTGCATTATCTTGCATTTTAACATTAATAACATTTGAAGCTCCAACGATTCTAATAACATCATTCAATCCCATAAAACTGTACACTAATGTTTCTCCAACTTTCGCTTGAATTGTATAAGCCCCGTTAAATCCCGTTGCAACACCTCGTTGTGTTCCTTTTACCACGACGTTTACGCCTGGCATTGGTCCAGATGCATCCGTTACAACTCCTGTAATTGTTTTTTGCTTTGCCTGTTCGCTTACACTCGAGTCCTGACCAAAAGTTAGGACAGAAATAAGCATCATAATGCTTGCTGAAATAAGTTTTAAAGTTTTCATGATTTTAATTTTTTAAATTATTAACTTTATTTTTTCGGTATTCTTGTATTTGTAATTCAATTTTTGCTTGTTTTTTGAGATATCTTTTTTCTTTTCGACTTAATATTTTGGTTTTAATAATTATTACACCATTAAGTCCTTGTGTTCCATAAAGCGCTGTTGCCTGTGAGCCTTTTAATACATTTATACTCTCTATAGCATTTGGATTTAAATGTTCTAATGATTTCCGGTCTACAATTTGATTATCAATAACATATAATGGATATTCACTTTTTTTAATTGTTGCCATGCAATGAAAAGCTTTGTAAGTTTTTTTTTCTGCTTTTATTGAATCTTTTTCTTGTCCAAAAGCCACGAAACTGATAAGCATAGTTATGGCTAATGAAATAGATTTTAAACTTTTCATAAT
>NZ_JAYURN010000093.1:0-39810 GCF_043756175.1 Flavobacterium sp. | reverse complement strand
AACATGAACAAATGTTGATGGGTAAAGTTTCTGTAAAAGAAATTTTTGTTTCAAAACCTTCTTTCTTTCAAAGATTAAAAAATATTTTTTAATGTATAAATTTATATTATTACAAATTATACTGTTTTCTGGGTTAAAAATTAATGCGCAAAAGAATGATTTTAAAAATATTAATTTCGAGAAAGCAGATAATATAGCCCTGAAAAATAAAGGGAAGAACATGAACAACCTCTATTTGTTAACGCATAATCTTGTAATAGATCTAAAGACTGATGTAGAAAAATTTAGAGCTATTTATAAATGGGTAAGTTCAAATATTGAGAGTGATTATGAGAATAACATCTTCATAGAGAAAAAAAGAAGAAAAATAGGCTCAGACAGTTTGCTTTTTTTAAAATGGAATAATGAATTTTCTAAGAAAGTATTTAAAAAAATTGTAAAAGAGAAAAAAACCATTTGCACAGGATATTCTTTTTTAATAAGAGAAATGGCAAATATGGCAAATCTAGAATGTGAAATTATTGACGGATATGGTCGCACTGCAAACTCAAATATTGGTAAGCAAACAGTTCCAAATCATTCTTGGAATGCCGTAAATTAAATAGCAAATGGTATTTATGCGATGCTACATGGTCAAGTGGAAATTATAACATAGATGATAGACTATTTATATTTGATTTTAGTGACGGTTATTTTTTGTCAAACCCAGATTTATTTATAAAAGATCATTATCCTTTACAGCAAAAATGGATATTGAAAGATACTATACCTAGCCTATATGAGTTTTCAAATGGACCTTTAATTTATAAAGAAACCCATAGTTTAGAAATTATTCCTATTTCACCAACTACAATGAATTTTTCGATAATAAAGAATACTGAAGCAGTATTTGTAATCAAAAGTTACAAACTTATTGAACATAACGATATAGAAATTGAGGTTGTCAATGGACAAAAGAAATCAATATACCCTCTAAAACTTATTCCTTTGAAAAATGGGTTGTATGAAATTAGATGTACTTTTAATTCACTCGGCAATTATGATACACACCTAAAAATTAAAAATGAAAATGTGTTATCTTATGTTGTAAAAGTGTTGAAAAAAAATATTTGATTGTAGACTGGACAATAGTAAATAGAATCTGCTGAGTTTTTCAGCAGACCCTAACTAAAAAAGTTGCTTTGAGATGAGCAAAAACATGTAGCACTGAATTTGAAAATTATTTACCTAACCATTTAGATTCCAACGTTGCACCTGCGATTGGTCAACAGCTTATCAAGGAAAAAGAGGAATTTGCAAACACATTTTAGGGGTCAAAATGTTGGTGAGTTAACGATACAATTCCTTCCTAATGTCGATCAACGCTCTTGTAGATTTCTCTACATCAGGAGTTTCAGGTAAAGTGCAACTATCATATAAACTTTCAATGGAAGCAATCAAACCATCAGCCATTTCTAGCAAATCATCATATTCTTTGTTACCCGCTTTAATATCTAGTAACTCAGCACGATTGGAAACCCTAATATTTAATTTTCCCGTTGCCAAAATTTGTTCTGCCGTTTGCAATAACCTGATGGTGTGCATCATGTTTTTGCTATCGTAATTTTTACCATGTTGCTGGTTGGTGTTGTAACGATCTTCATTACGCTTTTCCATCCAGTCCCAATACTCCTTGTATTCTTTGCAATACTTAGAATATCCGTCTTGGTTGCAGGACAAATAAGCTATATCATTCTCTCCTTTTGGAATTGACGAAAGTGAGACTTCATTTGAAGTCGTTTTTTGAACAATTCCCTTGTAACCCAAACTGTTTTTGGAATCATAAAACAAAGCGTACATCCCTTTGGAATTTGGCATATTTATTAACCCACAATTTTCTTGTTTATAATTATTTTCTTCCAACCATTGTGGTACTGCAACCGAATTGTAACCCTTTAGAATATAACAAAAATCCAGCAAACTTTTCTTTTCCTTCTCCATTGGATTGAGGATTTTTTTCTTCAAACCTCTCGCCTTTTTGATTTGTGTTATGGCATAACCTGCAAAGCTATCATTGCAAAGTTTTGAAAGAAAATCCTCTATTCGCAATTGCTCCATAAGTGGATGTTTGTATAAAATACAATCTTCCGGGGTTGCCAAAATTTCTAATATATTGGGATTGTTTTTAAGTAATAACTCTACAAAACGACCGAGTTCGTAATAGACCTCATCATTGGTTTCATTGCTGATTTGTGGGATATAATCAAGTCCAAAGAATTTTTCCTTGGGCAAATAATACACGCCTTTTATATCTGTGTCTGATGTTGGCGTGTTTAACCCAAAGGATTTACTTCCTGAAATGACTTCGAAGAGGATTAGGTTTTGGGATTTTAGGTTTTGGATGGTCATTTTTTTTCTATTGACACCTAACAGGTTTTGAAAACCTGTTAGGTTTGATTGTAAATTTACTTCCCGAAATAACTTCGAAAAGGATTAGGTTTTTAGATTTTAGGTCTTGAATGGTCATTTATAAAATTGTTCTGTGAGGTAAAAAACTGTATCGATAAATTTCAGAATTCCATCTTGTGTTATCACGTTTTCATCGTGTAAATCTTCTAAAATTATGCCTAGTTCAGGATGAAAATAATCGTTGCTTTTTTTATTGACAAATCCAGAGTTTTCAAGAAATATTTTCACGTTGATAAGTTCTGTTTTCTCAGTTGCTACAACAAAGTTTTGTTCGACAACAGCGTATAAAGCTTTTTCATTTTTATAAAAACCGAGTAAATTGTATGCTGTATCAGGGAAAAAATAATTATTGAGAAGTAAATTATGAAAATAATCTACCCAAGAAGCATAATAAATGGAATCATTTAGTTTGAGAACCTTTCGTTCGTTTTGTAGATAAACCAATTGCTCTGCGCCGCTTGAAACAAAATTTTTAATATTTACATCAGGAATCCAGAATGAATTATCTGAGGCAAATTGTTCAATTAAACTTTCTTCTTGTTTTTTGAGGTGGATTCCTTTTTCAACCAAAGTGCCTGTTCTCTTGCCATTTTTAAGGTAACTGGCGATTGCTTGGATATTTGCTCCATGCTCAACTTGGCTCTTTCCTGAAATGATATGTTGTAGTTCATGTTTCATGAATTTAAAGGGTAAAGATACGAATTATTTTTTGTAAAAACCCAAACGAGGTACTCCCCGAAATAACTTCAAAAAGGAGGAGGTTTTAGGTTTTGAATGGTCATACTTTGTTTTTGTAGGCACAAATTTTAAAAGTTATATGCGTAATATTTTGTATAGAAATTTATTTAATAAACATCGTTTTTGTATCACTTAATTGTCTCCAAAGCCATTCTAAAGGTCCGTAAACATGATGTTTTAACCACCAATAACTCAATCCGATTTGAAGTGAATAAATAGTTATCGCAAATAGAAAGTAAAAATAGAAAGGCATATGATGAAATAATCCTAAACCAACTCCTTGAAATACGAAAAAAGCAATTAAATTTTGAGTTAGATAATTAGTAAAAGTCATTCTGCCAACCCATGAAAATGCTTTAAGTATTTTTTTTAATTTTTGATTTGTATACAATAGTATAATAAACAAACTCGTAGAAAGCATAGTAGTTAAAACTATCCAATAATGAAATGAGAAATACTTTAAATAGGGCAATTTATAAATGTTAGAAAGCATAAAAATTCCCCATAAAACGATAGTGATAATTACTAATGAAAATAAGGATTTTTTTATTTGATTTTTCCTTTCAAATACAGTTTCCAAGAACTTACTCTTTTGTAATGCCAAACCTAATATCATACAAGCAAACATTATATAATGCGCCGTTACAGAATAGGCCAAATTAAGAACTTCAGAATAAAATGAATTCAAAAAGTTGTATTTAAAAACATGTAGCAATTGTGTACTAAATCGTAAAGGTGCAATACTAGTAGTCAAATTATTAATATTTGTAGTATCAACAGTATTTATGTATGCAGTTAGTAAAGGCGCAAATAAAAATAATATACCAGCTATATACAATAATGTTTTAGCGGAGAAATGAATAAAAAATAAAATAAGTAAGCCTAAAAAAGCATAATCCCGTAAAATATCACCATCATAAAACAAACTATTTATAAAAGCGAATACAAATAAAACCAACATGCGGCGTACAAGAAATAAATAAGTTTGTTGCTTCTTTTTAGCATAAATTACGCCAAAACCAAAACCAAAAAGAGTAAAAAGTAAAGTCCAACCTTTAGCTGAAAAAAATAAAGATTCTACTCCATTTATTATTGTTGCGATAATTCCCTCTCCATTTATTGTCCATTCTGGGCTGTAAGCAAAATATAAATAATTTGAAATAACTACTATTAAAAGTGCCCAACCTCTAAGCATATCTACAATTTCGACTCTTTGCTCTTTTTGCATAATTGTTTTTAAATTTTATATAACTTTTTAATTTTTAATTTGTTGTTAGTTTCATCACTTACTAAATATAATGTAACCCATAAAACTCATTTAGCGGCAAATAATACACGCCTTTGATGTCTGTGTCAGACGTGGGTGTGTTTAGCCCAAACGATTTACTTCCCGAGATTACTTCAAAGAGGATAAGGTTTTGGGACTTTAGGTCTTGGATGGTCATATTATTAGATATCTTATTTTTTAAACAAATTTAGAACAAATTATAAAAAATGCTTACTTTTGTGTGAAATGAGTCAATTTGATTACATAAAAGATATTGCTAAGTATGGTCTTGAAAATGACCAAGAAAAGTTATTGTCTGTTCTGAACGAATTGATTGAGTATTCTAAAAAAAGCAAAAAAACTAATTTTGCTATACAATTACAATCTATTTTAAAAGAATCCATTCGTCATCAAAAAATTAGTTCTTTAACTAAAGTTGGTTCTGACTCCTATTTTAATAGGATTGAAGACAAAGAAGTTGGAGATTTAATTTTAGAAAAACTAACATCAGATTATCATCTTGATAATATTGTAGCTGATAAAAATGTAATTGATAATTTAAATCACTTTATTGAAGAACATCATAAATCAGAAGTTTTAAGAAAATTTGATTTACCGATTGCTAATAAATTATTATTACATGGTCCATCTGGATGTGGGAAGACCTTAGCTTCTTATGTTGTAGCTGGTGAGTTAAACAAAATGATGGTTGTGGTTAATTTAGGTGCAATTGTTTCTTCTAAATTAGGTGAAACAAGTAAAAATCTTTCTAAAATCTTTCGTAAAGCGGCTTCTGAAGACTGCATAATATTTATTGATGAATTTGATTCATTAGGTAAAGTTAGAGATTACAGTCAAGATCATGGTGAAATGAAAAGAGTTGTAAATACAATACTTCAACTTTTTGATTATTTACCACAATCAAGTATTGTTATTGCTGCTACCAACCAAAAAGAAATGTTAGACGAAGCTTTGTTAAGAAGATTCGATTTTTCTATTGGCTTTAATTTACCAACAGAAAAAGAAATCAAAGACTTAATTTCTTTAACATTAAAAAATGGGAACTTTACTTTTGACAATAAAACGAAAGCAAATAAAGTAATCAAAAATTCTATTGGTTTATCTTACTATAGCATTCAAAAGACTTTAGTTACTGCAATAAAACGTAGCTTGTTTGCTATTGCTAAACCAGAATTTATATTATCAGCAAAAATTGATACTTCTGTTTGGCAAAATTTAATAGAGATTGAAAAAAAATCAATGAATATTTAATTTTCTGCATCCAATTTCAATTCATTAATTATCTGTAAATTATTGATTAATTTCATTTCTTGATATAATCTACCTGTAGTTTCATTTTTATAAGGTAGTTCTTCTATAGTTGTTATTAATGAAAATTTTACTGAATTAGATTTTAACTTTATTTTTTCGATTTCATCCAAAAGCTTATGGCATTTACAATTTAATGCAATTTTAACTTTGATATTTCCATTATTGTCTATGTTTTTTTCTAAAAACTTTTTAGTTAGTTTAAAACTTACCTTTTGAGAATTACTCAAAACTTTTGGTTTATAATAATAATCCTGAGACCATGAGTTTTTCAATTTGATTTTATCCATTGCATTGTAATTAATTCCAAAAGATTCTTCTGGAGTTCCATTTGCATTTTTCAATATTTCACCTGAATCATTTGTTTTATATAACTCTAGTGGTAAATTATCAAAAAAGCCAAAGGCTAAATGTATTGGACAATATGTGAACTGACTTTTATTAATTGGAGAAAAGCTAAAGCATAAAGTGGATGTAAATTCTATTATTGATTGAGGATTGGCTAAATCTAGTAAGTATGATGGTAAAAGTAATGAAAAACATTTTATTGTCTCTGGATCAATACTGTCTTCCAAAATAAATGTAATTTTATCCTCGGAAGAGTTTAAACAAGTCTGCTCATTAGGTAAACCATTTCCAATAACAGAACTCTCAATATCTTTTATTATTTCGTTTTTTTCTTTAATTTCAGAACTATTAATAATTAGTGCTTTTATTGTTTGCATATTATCTGTTAATTCAGGATACTTATTTAATATTCTCGCCGCTAAATTTGCAACAAATGGAGCTGAATAACTTGTACCAACTTCTTTATTAAAAAAGCTACCAATTTCAGTTGTTAACACTTTAAGACCTGTTTTACTAACATCAAAATGATTATCATAGTCACCACCATATGAAATTACATCTGGTTTAAAAAATAATTTATTAGTTCTTCTATGGTTAAAGCTACCATTTTTATCTTTAAAAATATTTAAATTCCAATTTATATGAAAAGTTCTACTGTAAATTCCAGGCACTGTTCCGATTGGTGTAATTCTAAATAAATCGTTATTTTCTAAATTTGAGGCAAATGCACCAACAGTTATATTATTCATGCTTTCTGCAGGACTGCAAAGATTAGTTTGTTCAGTCTCAAAGTGCTTAGGAAAAAGTGATTTATTTTGAATATTATCAAAAAAATGTTCAGAATCTCTCACATTACAAATAGAAATGAAAATCAATATATTTAATTCATATGATAATTTGTCTAAAGCATAGGCATAATTAGAAACTTTTTCATTGTGTTTTTTATAATCACTATAACCAATTGTAAGTGTGAAAATCTGAACGTTATATTCAAAATTTGCTTTTCTAATCAAGTTAATAACATCGCTTTCGAAAATTTGCCCTGCATTATCATCTAATGTCTTTATACTCAACAATCTTGCATCAGATTCAAACTCACCCAAATGACTTGGATACAATTTATCTCCTAAAGCTGCAATCGTTGCGACTGCAGTACCATGATCAACATTGTCTATAAATGGAGAGGTTTTGGTCAAATTATAAGAGTCATCATTAATTAAGATAGTTTTTAGAGGCGAATTCTTTTCAATTCCTGTATCTATAATTCCAATGATAGGTAAGTTATCGTTATTAATAATTTCAAAACCGTATGATTTTTCGGAAAGATTGTATGAATTAGGTTTAACTAAACCTGAACTATATGAATTAACTGATTGGATAATATCAAAATTATCAATTAGTTCTATTATAATTTCTTCTTCAATATTAATTAACTCAATACTATTTAATTCAAAATTACTATTAAACTCTATTTCTCTATCCTCCAAATAATGAATCAATCTTTCTTCAATATTATTTTTAATTGAATCAAGTTCCAACGAATCAATTAAATCAATTATTATATGATTCTTAAAATCAGTGTAATTTTTAATTAAATCTCTAGATAAAAAATCAAACTCTTTAATAAACTTAATATTTTTATCATATTGAGTATTAAAATGACTTTCAGTATTAATAAAAATCTCTAATTGTTTTATAAAATTCTTAAATCTTTCATAGTCAGAAATTGCAAAAATCGCTTTAGTATTCCAATCTGTGTAAGAAATTATATCAAGACCAAAATTATTCCTGTAAATATTTTCAAAACTTGACGAATCAAATATATCGTGAAAGCTAATTTTGATTAATTCTATTTTTTCAGGAATCATGATTGTTTTCCTTTCATCTCTTTGTACTCTTTTTCTTTGAAAACTATTCAATGAACGAATAAAATCTTCTTTTTTTGGATTATAATCCTTAATAATATCTTCATCCTCTTGTTCACCTTCGGTAGAATTAGGATTAAATCTTGATTTTTGTTTAAATATTGTAACTCCTTCTAAAGGATTTTTAAAATATAAATGTTCTTTTTTCATTGATATTAAATATTCTAATCTAGTTAAATTATCATTCCACTAAAAAACTCATCCAATTCCTTACTCATTTTCTTTCCACTTTTCAAAGTACCTGCATTTTCCTGATTAAAACTTACGGTTTCCCGTAAATAATCGGTAATTAAAACTTCTTTAGGGTGCAAGTATTTCTCATCTTGATTGGCTTTTATTGTCATGAGTTCTTTTACTTTATCTTGTATGTTTTGTGGTGCTATGGGCAATAACTCTAAAAAATCTACTGGCGGAAACGTATTGTTTTCTATAATCCATTTTCCTGCTAATGCGGTGCGTAAAGCATAGAAATAGCTTTTTAATTTTACTTCTTCCTGCTCGCAAACGTCCATAAAATTCTTGGTCGTTCCTAAATAATGGTGTAATGTCGCAATGGGCGAAAAACAGTCTTTTGCCAATTCCCGCATGGTGTTTGCAAATACCTCATCTTGATAATACACAACAGGCGAGAACAACCACTCTATGAGTGGCGCATTCGACTTGGCTAATAATTTTAAGGCTTTGGCTATATCCCATCCTGAACCGTCTAAATCGTCTGGCGTCATAAATTCTATTACATCGGGTTTTTCCCAGAGTGATAGGTAATAATCGGGTTCGTGTTTATAGATAAAACGAATATCATAGTCGCTATCTGGTGAAGCAAATCCCCAGGCACGACTCCCTGACTCGACTGCAAAAAGGATTTTTACCTCTTTGTCACGTTCTATTTGTAGTAACTTTTCTCGTATTTTATTTTCCATAATGTATTTCTCAAATTTAACAAAAAAATACTACAAAAACAGCGTATAAATACCTGT
Source organism: Flavobacterium sp. (assembly GCF_043756175.1). GTDB lineage: Bacteria > Bacteroidota > Bacteroidia > Flavobacteriales > Flavobacteriaceae > Flavobacterium. The sequence continues at coordinate 30,778 of NZ_JAYURN010000093.1, read as the reverse complement.
TTTTGTAGTAAAAAACCAAAAATGTTTTCCCAACTTAAACTACTACCATTTATGGTCACTTAGAAAGGATTTGAACCTTTATCTTTTTTGGGTTTTCTATTTTCTTCTTTTTTTCTTCCAAGGGGCATTTATTTCCCAATTTCCTGCCATGATACAACCATAAGGATGCACTTCATCAATTACTTTTCCCAATCCGAATTCCTCCATCTGATTTCTTACGCATTCCGCATTTTTATAAGCCGATGGCAATTCGGTAATATCAATTTCGTCCGAAAAAAATCGAATATCCAATCCTTGGGTTTCTTCTTCAAAAACTTCAAGTATTGTTTTATCTCCCTTACTTTTTCGGTGTTGGGTTCGGCTCATATTTCTTCCTGCACCATGAGGAGCAAATCCTAAATTGGTTTCGGTTGTAGCACCTTCCACAATTAAAACCGATTCCGCCATATTCAAAGGAATCAAACGAGGTCCTGTAATATCTGGCATAAATTTCGCATCCAATGGCGTTGCGCCTTTAGCATGATAAAAAAGATCTCCTTCTTTGAAAACAAAGTTATGTTCGTTCCAGAAACGATTTTCTTTTTCAATTCCCAATTTTTCTAAAGTAGCATCGTGAAGGCATTCGTGGTTTAATTTTGTCCACGAACGGATGATTTGCAAAGCGTCCCAGTACAGTTGCCCTTCCTTTGTTTCGAAAGGAATCCAAGCGTTTTGTGGTAAAGTTTCTGGCGATATAATTTTCCTAAAATTTTCGGCAATATGCATTCCTTTTCTAAACAAATTCGCACCCATACCCCGACTTCCATGGTGCGTAACCATCATTGTATTTCCTGTGTTTTTTGAAATTCCCACAAATAAGAAATGATTTCCATCGCCTTGTGTTCCTAAATGGGAACGAGCAGCACTAATCATTTTTTCATCATTCAAAAGATAATTGCTTTCAAATGCTTCTAACATTTCTGAAGGCAAACGGAATTGTATTTCACGGCTCCTTCCTCCTCCTCCAAAATGAGTAATAGCATGCGCTGCATCTAAAACGGTTTTTGGATTTGTTTTTCCGAAATCGGTCAACATCACCGAGCAACAAATATCGGCACTGTGCATTCCTGGATGAATCGCATTTTTAGCAACCACCACACCTCCTACTGGAATAGTTCCTTCAGAACCTGTTGGACAAGCATCGGGCATAATCGCACCATTGACCAAGGTTGGCGTTCGCATTAAGGTTTTCATCGTTTGCACCACATCGGTTACGTTTTTTTCTTCCAATTCGTTATCTGCCTTAATATTTTGATGAAAAGGAATAACATCAACATGTAAAGCAATAGGATCAGGCGATTTGAATTGTTCTAAATAATCTTCTATTTCTTTGCTTTCTAATTGATTGTCATTAATATATTGTATCGCTTCTTTGAACCAAGCCCCTTGTCTGAATCCTAATTCGATAATATCTCTTCCTGTAAATTTTAATTTTTGTTCCATTTTATTATACTTTTATTTTCTATGCAAATATTGTAATTGGACTACGCAGTTATTTTGCGTACTAAAAAAAGAAACGTACTTTTGATTAAAATACAACCGAAATGCTTCAAAATAAATATACCGAATTACTTTTAAAAATAGGATTTAATGAGGATTGCATTGAAAATAATTGGTCTGATTTAGAAAAAGCTTATTCCACTAAATCCAGACACTACCATAATCTAAATCATTTGAAAGAGATGATAGAATTGTATGAGATTTATAAGTCTAATTTAAAATTTCCCAACGAAGTATTGTACGCTATTTTTTACCACGATATTGTCTATAAAGTCACTCGAAAAGACAACGAATTGAGAAGTGCAGAATTTGCTTTGTCTATTTTACCAGAGCATACAACACTGGATAAACAATTAGTTTTTGACATGATTTGTACGACACAACTTCATCAACAAAACGAAATAAAAGACACCAACTGGTTGATAGATTTCGATTTGAAAATACTTTCTAAAGACTGGGAAGATTACAAAATCTATTTTGATCAGATTAGAAAAGAATATAAAATATATCCGAATATTTTGTACAAACCCGGAAGAAAAAAGGCATTGAAACATTTTCTTGAAAATGATTTCATTTTTCAGACAGCCGAATTTAGAAATAAATACGAAGCCAAAGCTAGAGAAAATATAAAAAGTGAAATTGAATTATTAAGTTGAATTTAAAAATATTGTTGATTTGCGTGAGGGATAGCAGTGAAAAGCCCACAGCCTGACGAAGGAAGTGCGAGGACTTGCAACGAATAGCCCGACCCGTAGTTTTTACGGAGGGTCACGCCCAAAAAATAAAAAAATGTCTCAAAACAAAAACGCCCTTATCCGTTATAAAACCATCGACAAATGTCTACAAAACCAATACCGAACTTGGACGCTAGATGATTTGATCGAGGCTTGTTCTGAGGCGCTGTTTGAATATGAAGGAAAAGAAAATTCAGTCAGCAAACGCACAGTTCAAATGGATATTCAGTTGATGCGTAGTGAGAAATTAGGTTACAATGCGCCAATTGTAGTGTATGATAAAAAATTCTACAAATACGATGACGAAGAATTTACTATAACCGATATTCCACTAACAGAAACTGATATTAATGTGCTAACGGAAACGGTTTCTATGCTAAAGCAATTTAAAGATTTTTCTTTATTTAGTGATGTATCTGATATTTTGCAACGTTTGGAAGATAAAATCTATGCCGAAAAATCTCAAACACAACCCGTTATTCATCTAGATAAAAATGAAAAACTGAAAGGATTGCAATTCTTAGAGGAGATTTACCAAGCCATTATCAAAAAAACAGTTTTAGTAATTACCTACAAATCCTTTAAATCTAGAGACGAAAAGAAGTTTAATTTTCATCCTTTTATATTAAAAGAATTCAACAATCGATGGTTTTTAATAGGGCGAAGAAAGCAGAGTCAGCCCATAACAAATTTGGCTTTGGACCGAATAATTTCTATTGATTATGATTTCAAATTACCCCATTTAGAAGAAGATTTTAATGCTGACACTTATTACAAAAATGTGGTTGGCGTTACTGTAAACACAGGATTTCAACCTAAGGTATTTGAACTTTGGATAGACGCAATGAATGCTCCTTATGTATTAACTAAACCTTTACACAACTCGCAACGATTGATAAAACAACATGAAGATGGCAGTATTATCATTCATTTATTTGTGATTCCTAATTATGAATTAGAACGTATTTTATTAGGGTTTGGTAATGGTCTTGAAGTGATTCGTCCCGAATATTTCCGCAAACAAATGAGAAGTGTCATCCAAAAGTCTCTTGCACGTTATATAGAATAATTTCCTCATTATTGTTTTGTAATGGCTAACTTTGAGTTAAGGATGCTATAAAGCTAGAATAGAGTGCCTTTATAAATGGTATTTTAGGACAAGCTAGTATAATTTGTAATTCTTCTTTCAGATTAGATTCTTCATCTAAAAACCTAAATATTTTTTTAGGATTCACTTTTAGAAACATTTTAGAAAATATTTTTTTTCCTAAAGCATTATTTTTATACAAAACACTAACAAAAAGTGTATCATAAAATAGAAATCTATTCGGTTTATGAAATTTTCTAAAATCGATTGTTTTTGTTTTTAATAACGAAACTATTCTTTCCGATTGTTTTACTGTATTCTTAAACGTATAACCCGTACTGGCTTTTGTCCAACCACCAGCGGTTCCTGTATGCAAAACATTTTTCGAATTACTTTTCCAGAAAGGAAAAACGGTCATAGGAATATTTCCTTGCTCTTTTTTAATAATCTCGAAAGTGTGTGCTCCTTTTTCTTTTAGATAATCATTTATCGCTTGTTCATATTCATTTTCCGGCAATAAATCGGCAGAAAACAAAGTATATTCGATTAGTGCTTCGGTTTCAGAGAATGGCAAAACATACATAAATCTTGTATTCCCTTTTTGCGGAATTGAAAAATCCATAAAATTTGCACAATTAGCATCAAAAATTGGATTCGCAGTTTTTACAAACCAACCTATAAAATGCTGTTTTAAAAGTGGATATTTTTTATTATTTTCAATTTTTGAGCAATCAAAAACACTATTGAAAAATTTAATTGTAGTATATTTAGCAACATTAGATGTTACAATTACTTCCGAATATTTGTCTTCAAAAGCAATTAAACTTTCTTTTTTCCAGATAATTTCTGGATATTTTTTTAACTTATCTAAAACATAATTATAAAAACGAATGGACTCAATCATTTTATAATTTGCACCGTCAGAAAGACATTTGATGGTTTGTTTTTCGTTAACAAATAAAGCTTGTTTCCATTTTTTTGAAACTAAATTGTCAAAACCACCTATATCGTTCTCCCAGAAACACCAAGTTTTATCATTGCTGATTTTATCATTAGGCTCTAACAATAGTATTTTTTTTCCGTCTAAAAACCTAGCATCTATCATTTTATCTAAAATCATTAGACTCGCTAATCCCACTCCTGCAAAGATATAATCGTACTTTATTTGCATTTTTTGAAAGTATTTTAACAAATATAAGTAAACTAAACAATTATTTGATTAATTTTGTTTAACTTTTATGATAAAAAGATGAACGTAGTTAAAAATGTATTTAGTATTAAAGACCTTGAGAATCTTTCGGGAATAAAAGCGCATACCATTCGAATTTGGGAAAAAAGATATGCCATATTAGAACCCATGAGAACCGATACTAATATTCGCCTATATGATATACATAATCTTCAAAAGCTATTAAATATAACTTTGCTTCATGATTATGGCTACAAAATATCTCGAATATCTAAATTATCTCCTGATAAAATTCCTGTATTGGTTCGAGAAATTGTGACGGAAAAAAGCACAAAAAGTCATGCTATAAATGCGTTTAAGATGGCTATGATGAATTTTGACCAGACTCTGTTCATTAATACTTATAATAATTTATTGTCCGAAAAATCTTTTAGAGATGTTTTTTATGAAGTTTTTATTCCGCTCATGAATGAAATAGGTTTGTTATGGCAATCGAATACTATAAGCATTGCGCATGAACATTTTATTAGCTATTTGATAAAACAAAAATTGATAACAAATATTGAAAAAATTCAGGTTTTAGAACCAACAAAAACTGATAAAATTTTTGTCTTATATTTACCATATAATGAAATTCACGAACTTGGATTAATGTATTTAAATTACGAATTTATATCAAACGGCTATAAGACAATATATCTTGGAGAAAGTGTTCCTATTGAAAGTCTTAAAGATATTCAAAAATATTTTGACAAAATCACTTTTGTAAGTTATATGACCGTACAACCAACAAAAGATGATATTAACAATTATATCGAGAAAATTAAAAGCGAAATTCTTATTGATAAAACCTCAGAATGCTGGTTTATAGGAAAAATGACTACCGAAATAAACCCTAAAATTTTGAATGAAAAAACAAAAGTGTTTCAATCGATAGAATCAATTATAAAAGAAATATAAAGTTTAACATTTTTTTGTTTGACTTTTTTGTACATTTGTTAAACATTTATGAAAAAAAATATTGCAATATTAGGATCTGGTTTCTCATCTTTAGCAGCAGCGTGTTATTTAGCGCAAGCTGGCAATGACGTGAGCATATACGAAAAAAATAGCACTATTGGTGGAAGAGCTAGACAATTTAAAAAAGAAGGGTTTACTTTCGATATGGGACCATCATGGTACTGGATGCCAGATGTTTTCGAGAAATTCTTTGCTGATTTTGGCAAGAAACCATCAGATTATTATGATTTAGTAAAATTATCTCCAGGATATCAGGTTTTTTATGGTATAAATGATTTTATAACCATTTCTGACAATCTTCAAGAAATCGTAAACACCTTTGAAAATATTGAAACTGGTAGTGGTAAAAAACTTGAAAAATTCATACAAAAAGCTCAGAGCAATTATGATATTGCAATAAAAGATTTGGTTTACAGACCAGGTGAATCACCACTTGAATTGGTAACTGTAGAAAGTGCTAAGAAAATAGATCAGTTTTTTTCTACCATAAGCAAAGATGTTAGAAAACAATTTAAGAACAAAAAACTAATACAAATATTAGAATTCCCCGTCTTATTTCTGGGTGCAAAACCATCAAAAACTCCTTCTTTTTACAGCTTTATGAATTTTGCTGATTTTGGTTTAGGAACTTGGCAGCCTACAAATGGTTTTCATGATGTGATAAACGGAATGGCAACTTTAGCAAAACAATTAGGTGTAACGATAATTACAGATGCAAATGTTGAAAAAATAATAGTAGACAACAAAATAACGAAAGGAATTTTAGTAAATGGAAAGATAATTTATACTGACATCATTTTATCTGGAGCCGATTACCATCATACTGAAACACTTTTAGAATCAGAATATAGACAATATTCTGAAAAATATTGGAACAAAAAGACTTTTGCTCCTTCTTCTCTCCTATTTTACGTTGGCTTTGATAAAAAATTAGATAATGTTATTCATCATAATTTATTTTTTGATGTCGATTTCAATTTGCACTCAGAAGAGATTTATGACAATCCCAAATGGCCCACAGAGCCTTTGTTTTATGCAAATTTTACATCAAAAACAAATCACAAAACGGCACCAGAAGGTTGCGAAAATGGTTTTTTCTTAATTCCGATTGCTCCTGGAATTGAAGACACTCAGGAATTAAGAGATACTTATTTTGAAAAAATAATGACTCGTTTCGAAAAAATCACAAACCAAGAAGTCCGAAAAAATATTATTTTTAAGGAATCCTTTTGTGTAAACGATTTTATAAAAGAATACAACTCATATAAAGGAAATGCTTATGGAATGGCAAATACTTTATTACAAACTGCTTTTTTAAGACCTAAATTAAGGAGTAAAAAAATAAAAAACTTATATTTCACAGGTCAACTAACCGTTCCTGGGCCAGGTGTTCCTCCTGCATTAATCTCTGGAAAATTAGTTGCCGATTTAATAAAAAAACATTCATCATAACATGAAATCACTTTTTGACATAGTATCTAATGATTGTAGTAAGATTGTGACAAAATCTTATAGTACTTCATTTTCGTCGGCGGTAAAAATGCTGGCGCCAAGTATTAGGCAAGACATTTATAATGTGTACGGTTTTGTACGTTTTGCAGACGAAATTGTAGATAGTTTTCATGATTATGACAAAGAAGCATTATTTAATACCTTTGAAATAGATTTAGAAAATGCTTTGAAACAAAAAATAAGTTTAAATCCTATTTTGAATGCTTTTCAACATACTGTGCACAAACACAATATTCCTAATGAGCTAATTGATGCTTTTATGAAAAGTATGAAACTAGATTTAGAAAAAAAAGAATACAAAACCAAAGACGAATACAACGAATATATTTATGGAAGTGCTGATGTTGTTGGACTAATGTGCTTAAAGGTTTTTGTAAAAGGAAATATAGAATTGTACGATAGCTTAAAAAATTCAGCCATGAGATTGGGATCAGCATTTCAGAAAGTAAATTTTCTGAGAGATTTGAAAGCCGATTTTGAAGATTTAGACAGAACTTACTTCCCTAATACAGATTTATCACAACTTGATGAAGTTTCTAAACAAGCCATTATTCAGGAAATTGAAGCCGATTTTAGAGCTGGTTATGAAGGTATTGTAAATTTACCTATAGAAGCAAAATTTGGTGTTTATACAGCTTATGTTTATTACAAAAAGTTGTTATCTAAATTAAAAAAAACACCGTCATCTGAAATAAAAAACACTAGAATTCGGGTTTCTGATTATCAAAAAGTTGGTCTGCTTGCCAATTGTTATGTAAAATATCGTTTAAATTTATTGTAGAAATTATGTGGTTATATATCTTAGTTTTCTTTTTTACTTTTTTCTTTATGGAATTTATGGCTTGGTTTAGCCACAAATACATTATGCATGGTTTTTTGTGGAATTTGCATGCCGATCATCACAAAAAAGACCACGCTTCTTGGTTTGAACGAAATGATGCTTTTTTTATATTTTATGCTATTGTGAGCATCCTTTTCTTTTTACTCTGGAAGAATGACATTCTCGAAGTTGGACTTGCCATTGGTTTAGGGATTTTTGCTTACGGATTAACTTATTTTCTAGTTCATGATATTTTTATTCACCAACGTTTTAAAATTTTCAGAAATGCTAATAACAAATATGCTCGCGCAGTTCGTAGGGCTCACAAAATGCATCACAAACATATAGGTAAAGGTGATGGGGAATGTTTTGGAATGCTTATTGTTCCCTTTAAATATTTTAAATAAACGAAAAAAGCGATCTGATAGATCGCTTTTTTTATAACTTAATTCAAAACTATTTCATTAAATCTTGTAATGGTTTTAGCTGATCTAAATTGATGTTTCCACTTTTTAGAATACTCACCATTTCCATGATAGAAGTAGGATTCATATCTTTTCCTAATATCCGAACTACAGCAAAACCATTTTCTTTTTTGTTTCCGTAAATAACAAATTCTTCAATATGCTCATCTGATCCTACAAAACTTATTTGTGCTCCTTCTTTTCCGGAACCAAACTTCATTAGTTGTTGGTATTTTACATCTTTTAGAATTGACGTTACTTTTGCTCTTTCAACTTCAAATTGAAATTTATTCTTATCATTTATTTTAAATGCTAATACATTTATTTTTTCAAATGATGCCAAGGCTTCTTTTTGAGAAACACTTAATTTAGCATTGTCAATATTTAACATTTTTGGTGTTAAATCGAGTGCTACGAAATCTTTATTTTCGGTATTTTCTACAAAATATTTTTGCAAACTTGGTTCGCTTTTGCAACTAAACAGTAGTGCTAAAGTACAACCTACGAGAAATCTTACTAGCATTGCCATGATTATTTTTTACCCGCTTTTTTAAGAACATCTCCGCCAGGAATATTCATTTTGTTTGTTAATGTAGAAATTTCATTGATATCAAAATCTCCTGTAAGTGACATCAAAACGGTTTCGTTTCCTTTTACGTTCGTGCTTTCAATAAACATTAGCAATTCTTTTACTTGTGAATCCGAACTTCCTGATTTTACATAAATTTTTACGTTTTTACCATTGTCGTTTACACGCATTAGTTCGTCTAAATTACTAGTTTTAAGGTATTTTTCTACATTAACTTTCATGTCTCCCGTGATTTTTGCACTCGATGTCATAAACACTTTTAGGTTGTCTAATTTTTTTATCAATGACAAATATTTCTGCGCATCCTTGTCTGAAGCTTCCATTTTTACTTTACTCATCAAATCGAACATTTTTTTGTTTACGATTATTGAGGTTACATTATCTTGACCGTCATATTTGTCGAACAACGTTTGTGCTTGACTAAAGAATGGTAATAAGATAAATAAGGCTATAATTATTGATTTTTTGTTCATGATTTTAATTTTAATTGATTGATTTTTACTTTTTAAAAATTCTATTTTTCGTATTCTCATACTCTTGTACATACATTACACTTTCTATGCCAACATTTACATTTGATGATAATAAGGCTAATGCTTTCTGTGTTTCTTTGAATGCGATTTCTGGGTTTTCATAAGTTCCCAACTCATTCTGATGATTTACAGGCTCATTAGTATTTATCATTAAAAATGTAGTAACGCCCAACAAAACCACAACCGATGCTGCAACAGACAACCACATAACATTACGTTTTTTAGTGATTTGTGGAATCTCTTGTACAAATTCTTGTTTTTTTGATTGGGTAAAATAACCAAACATTGCTTTATATTGCTCTAAATGTGGCGCCACATCTTGAGATGAAAAGTAGCTGCGCAACTCCTTTTCTTCGGCAATCGAGGTTTCTCCCTGAAAGTATTTTTCTATTAATATCTCTATTTTATTGAATTCCATAATTATGGGTATTTGTCAGTTTTTCTCTTATTGTTTTTCTGGCTCTCGATAAGGCTACTCTTATTGTAGCTTCGCTCATTTCTAATATTTTTGAGATTTCTTCAAACTCATATTGTTCTACATCTCGCATTTGGATTATTAGTTTTTGTTGTTCTGGCAAATCATTTATCCATTTTTCTACCCAATTCCAGGAATCATTGTCTTCAATTTTTTGTTGTAAACTGGCTCCGTTTTCGGCATAATTGTTATGTACAATTTGCAAATTTGTTGCTCTTTTTGATTTTAAAACATCTAAACAATAATTCTTAGTTATTGTCATTGCATAAGCTTCGGTACTTCCAAAACTTTTAAGGACATCATTCTTTTTCCAAAGTTTTACAAGAACTTCTTGCGTTGCATCTTCGGCTTCTTCGGTGCTTACAAGTAATCGCTTGGCTAACCGGAACATTTTGTCCTTAAATGGTTTTACATGGTTTATAAATTCAACTTGGTTCATAATGGTTGGTTATATAGTCAAGACGAGTAACTGTATTTTTTGTTACAAGATAATAAAATTTATTTTTATGAATACAGAAAAGCCTCGTTCCAAATGGTTAGAACGAGGCTTGAATAATTTTCTAAATATTGTTTTAATCTAATTGAAATAGAAACCATTTGGTCCAACTCCAACCGTCATTTCTTTTTGCAAAGTACCAGTTAAAGAATAAATGTATGCTTTACTATTTGCTGTAAAATCACCACCATCGGCAATATAAATGCGTCCGCCATTTACTGCAAAACCGTACATTTTTCCCCATGCTGAAGTTGAAGTATAACTTAAAACTGGTATTGTTGATGCAGTGGTTGACGCTATATCCATTGCGTAAACTGATGTTCCGACAGTGTAATAGATTTTACTTTCATAAATATCTAAATTTTTAGCATCATTTAATGCCGCTGGAAAAACAACTGAGCTTGTCGTAGCGTCTGATAATTTTACTTTTACAATTTCACTTGGTCCTCCGTAAGGACTTCTTAACGCATACAGGAATCCGTTTTTTACTTCCATTGTATCTGCATCGGACCCAACATTTAAAGGTGTTTCTAGTGTATTCGTAGTAGGGTTTACAACTAATACTTTTGTATTATTATATGGTTCTGATATGTATAATTTACCATTTTCAACTAATATTCTATTTGCTGTTGCGTTTAACGGAATAGTAGACTCAACTAAGTTTGTTGTAAGATTTATTACAGCGATAAAATCATCTGTATTTCCTGTTGATGGATTCGCATAAGAATAGGTATTTGCATTAGTAACATAAGCTTTTCCGTTTACTACAACTCCGTATCTTGGAGCAACAAGACCTGTTTCTATTTTTGCAACTAATTTGAATGTTTTTCTGTTTACAACATTGATTTTATTAGATCCACCAGCAATAATATAAGCGTAGTCACCATTAAAAAACATAGATTGCACGTATTTTCCAAATAAATCACCAGGGTTAACAATTGAATGTATATCTTGTGTAAAACTGGTTAAATCATTACCAATAAAAGACACAGAACCTTGTCCTGAACTACCTTCATTTAAAATAAAAGTACCATTTTCATAAGCTCCTAAAACTGGTGCTACTGGCACATCCTCGTCGTTTGAACAAGAAAAAAACAATGGAAAGCTCATAAGAGCTACTAAAAACAATTTACTGAACTTCATAATTATTAAAATTTAAGGGTTATGTATAGATTAAAATTTCTACCTGGAAGTGGTCTATCTTCAAGACTCTGATACTTTTCATTGAATAAATTAAGTACTTGAAAACCTAATTTTGAAGAGTTTAAAAATTTAAAATCATAGTCTATTCCTACATTAGATACTTTATATGATTTTATAATTTGTTTGGGATCATTATCGGATCTTGTATATACGAATCCGTTGTATAAGAATTGGTAATTTATAGCAAAATTTCTATATGAATAAGCTACCGATCCTGTGGTTTTATGAAAAGGAACAAAAAACAATTGCTTTTTTGTTTCTTCGTCTTGTGAAATTGTATAAGCATAAGTCCCATTTATGCTAAAAAAATGCTTACGAAAATTATTTGCCCAACCCAATACAGTTTCAGATCCATAAGCGGCAACTTTATTCGTGTTTTGTGGAGTCCAACCACCATTGGTTCCGGGTTTCCAACTTATTAGGTCTTTTATTTTATTATAGTAAAATGTCTGAGAAAGTTTTATTTTTTGAAACGAAAATACATTTCCAACCTCAGCTTGATAAGAACTTTCTACTTTTAGGTCTGGATTTCCCTGATCTGAAGTTCCTTCCCAATACAAATCATTGAAAGTTGGGATTCTGTAATTTCTAGAAAGATTTATTTTTACGGTATACCAATTATTCAAAAAGCAAGAAGTTCCCGCAGAAAACAACAACGGGCTTTTGTAATTATCTGTAATTTCTTGACGAATCCCAAACTCATTTTGCCATTTCTTACCTACCTGTTGTTTGACTAATACTGCTGCCGACCCAATTTTTTGTATATTATCACCAAAACTTGTACCGAAACCTCTGGTTTGATTATAGTCTATAATTGTATTTATTTTTAAAGATTTTAACAATTGATAGCTCAAATCTAATTTTGCAATGGCACTTTCGGACTTACCAAAACTAAAATAATCACTTTCTATATTTACAAAATATTGATATTCTTCAACAATATAAGCCGATTTAAGATTGGCCGAAAATTTATCAAAGTTACCTTCATACTCTAATAAGTTACGGCTAAAACTGTTTACATACTTTGTTTTTGTATCGGATTCGGATACCAAAGACAAATGCCTGTCGGTATTTGAGGTTTGACTGTAAAATTTAATCAAATTAGTTGAATTAATTTTATACCCAATATTAGCATTCAAACTCGTATTTAGATATTCTCCGTTTAAGTTTTTTCTTTGCTCTCCTTTCCAAGTAAATAGTTTAATATAAGGATATTCATTCTTAGACTCATTGTAAGAAAAACCAATTTGAGCACTCCATTTTTCGTTAGAAAGGAGCGTTTTATAGTTTATTCCAGAAGTATCAAAACTACCGTAAGAAAATTGTAGGTTGTTAGTAAATTGTTTTTTGAAACTCAAATTATTGTTTAAATGCACACTTCCACCCACGGCACCACTACCATAAATGACACTTCCACCTCCAGCTTTAACACTGATTGAAGAATAATCGTTTGAAGTTATTGTATTAAAATCGGTGCTACCATTAAGTTGCGAATTAATATTTATTCCGTTCCAAATCACGGCTGTTTGTGCCGATGTTGTTCCTCTAAATGAAACCGTAGATAGCATACCACGACCATATTCTTTAAAATAAATCGTGCTATTATAATTGAGTAAATCAGTAAGCGAAGATTGATTTTTACTGATTATCGAGTCGTTTAAAACCAGGATAGATTGAGATTTATTATTGGATTTCAAGTAAGGATCTGATACAACAACTTCTTTTAAAATAGTTATAGTATCGTTTTGTGCCATAACTAATTTGCAAACCAAAATGGAGAAGAATAAAATGTATTTTCTTAAAGTCATAATTTCAGAATCTCTTTTCCCGAAGATTCGATATTTGTTAAGAATTGAGGCAGGTCTCCTGGCTTGCGTCTTGTTGTTTACCTTCCCATCTCAAAAATGATAGACAGTGGTTTTGTAGATAACAACAAGCTTTGTAGCTTACAGTTGCGGGAACAGCTTTGGTATTTATCCAAATTCCCTTTTAATTCCTTTCTTTTTTAAAAAAAAAGTTAGAAACCTTAATTCAAGTGCAAAGATAATTGCATAAATATTAATAACCCAATTTTTTCAAGCTTTTTAAATATATTTTTAAATTATAATCAACATTACTCTAATTAAACTAACTTTTTATTAGAAATTGATCTTTTTTACTTCCCCAAAATCAACTTTGTTTTGAAAAGCATCCTTCAATGATAAATTAGAATTTTTACACAAAACACTTCTAATAACTCCAGCGTGTGTTATAATTACAATTGGTTTTGAATGTTTTGCTTTTTTTATTTCGTCAAAAAAAGCATTTACCCTTTCGTATAATTGTACGAAGGATTCACCATTTGGCACAGATACATTTACAAAATCTTTCATCCAAGGATTCAGCATTTCTAACGGAATATCATTCCATTTTTTTAGTTCCCAATCGCCAAAATTCATTTCCATTAATCGGGAATCAGTTTTATAATTGCCTTTTGAAATATGATTAGCTAATACTGTACATCGTTTCAAAGGACTAGAATATACAATAGCATCTGAAGGAATTTCTGTTTTTATAGATTCAAAAAGTAATAAATAATCATCTTGAATTTCTACATCTGCTTGACCGTAACAGATGCCTTTTTCGCAAACTGTTTCGGTATGACGGACTAAATAAATTTCCATATTCCTATAATTGACAGATAAAAAACAATTTCACACACTTGTTGCGTGGCTCCTAAACAATCGCCCGTGTAACCGTCAATCCATTTCTGGAAATAGCGCGCTAGAAAAAAACGAGCTATAATTACAGGAATAATTGACAGTGAAAATTGCCATTGAAAGTAAGACAAAAATAGAAACGGCATTAATCCAAAAAAGAATGCACCCAATACTTCTCGCCAAGTGTAACTTTGGGCAATGGGTTTGCTTTTACTCGTAGCATCATCTCGGGAATATTGGTGTGTAAAAACAATAGAAATTGCAGCTAATCGACTTAAAGCATGAGCAGAAACGAAAAGTAGAAAATTACAGATCGTAGATAGGGAAGACAGTGTAGAAAGTGATTGAAACTTAAGTAAAAACAATAATACTAAACCAATTGCTCCATAAGCCCCAATGGCGCTATCTTTCATAATTATCAGGATTTTTTCTTTGGTCCAACCACCTCCAAAACCATCACAAACATCAGCAAAACCATCTTCGTGAAAAGCACCTGTGGTTAGAATTCCTGCAATAATTGCTAAGATAATTGTTATATCATTAGAGAAGAGAAAAGATGATAAATAATAGACCGCAAAACTTATTCCTCCCACAATCCAACCAATAAAAGGAAAATACCGTGAAGCTTTGTTCAGATAATCTGGGTTATGATCGATGTTTTTCGGACACGGAATTCGAGTATAAAACATTAATGCAGTAAAAAATATATGGATTTCTTTTTTCATATTTTATGGTTATAACTGAATACTAAATAAACTTTCCTGATTAATTTTGACTCACTCCTGCGCTTTCAAAACTTGCCATTTCATTTAAAAATTCCACTGCCGATTGAATAATTGGAAATGCTATCGCACAACCTGTTCCCTCACCTAGTCGCAAATCGAGTTGTAAAATGGCTCTTGCATTTAAATAATTCAGCAATTTTATATGTGCCTGCTCGGCAGATTGATGACAAAATATAGCATTTTTTATAATCTCAGGATTATTTTTAAATGCAATTAAAAAAGCAATGCTGCAAATAAATCCGTCAACAAGAATCAACATATTATTGTTATAGGCTTCGAGCATTCCTCCAGCCATTTGTATAATTTCAAATCCGCCAAAATAGACTAATTTGCTATTCAAATCATCTGAACCTTTATAATTTCCAATTGCTCTTCGCAGAATTTCATTTTTGAACAGTAATTTTTCATCATCAACACCCGTTCCTTTTCCTACGCAATCTTCAATTGGCAATCCTAAAATAACACTCATTAAAACCGAAGCCGTTGATGTATTACCGATTCCCATTTCGCCAAAACCAATACAATTACTTCCTGTTTTTGCAATAGCATTAACAATCTCACTTCCTTTAGCAAAACACAAATCTAGTTCGGTTGCACTCATTGCTGCACCGTGTAAAAAAGACTGTGTTCCTTTTGCTATTTTTGCTGAAATTAAATTGGAATTCGTCGAAAAATCATAATTTACCCCAGAATCTACAATAGACAATTGAATATTGTGTTGTTTACAAAATACATTTATCGCCGCTCCACCTTCTAGAAAATTAGTAATCATTTGTCTTGTTACGTCTTGTGGATATGCACTCACGCCATGATTTGCAATACCGTGATCGGCGGCAAAAACTATGATATTAGGTTTTGTTATTTTAGGCTCTAATGTTTGAAAAACAGTAGCAATTTGTTTGGCTAAAATTTCTAAAACTCCTAATGAACCTGTTGGTTTTGTTTTGTTGTCTATTTTAAATTGTAAAGCTTCTTCAAATTCAGTTGAAATAGCCTTTTCTATTTTATTACCAACCAACTTAATTTTCGAGTCTTTTTTATGAAGTATTGAAATTTCTTCAACAGATGGTATTTCTGTTTTTTGCTTCCAATTTAATTGTTGCAACATGGGTTGGTTATCATAATTCGTAGCAGGTTTACCTACGCAGAAATACCCCAAAGGTTCAATATTTTCGGGCAAACCCAATAATTCTTTAAACTCATAATAATTTAAAATAGAAACCCAACCCATTGAATAGCCTTGTTCCGTAAGGGAAAGCCATATATTTTGTGCTGCGCAAACCGCACTAAATTTTATTGCTTCGTTACTGCCGACTGTTCCAATAGTGAAATTATTCAGAACCGAACGATCATAACAAATCACAAGTCCTAGTGGTGCTTCTTCAATCGCTTCAAGTTTTAACGCTTGGTATTGTGTTTTTTGTTGTTCGTTATCGGTTAGATTTATTGCTTTTTTGTCATAATCCAAAAACAACTCTTTGATGGCTTTCTTAATTTCCGCTGACTTTATAAGATAGTATTTTGTGGCATCTGTCAAACCCACAGAAGGTGCCCAATATCCCGCTTGCAATGCTTTTTCAATGACCACATCGGGAACTTCAACATTCATGAAATGGCGAGTGTCTCGACGGGATTTTAAAATTTCATCTAAATCAAACATGGTCATCTAATTATTGTTAATTTCCTTTTATCGTTACAGGAATACCAGAAACCATCAATACAACGGTATCAGCTTTTTTGGCTAAATATTGATTCATCCAACCTTGTAATTCGGTAAATTTCCGCCCAATGTGAGTGTCGGCATGAACACCCATTCCTATTTCATTGGTAATGATAATAATGGTTGTGTCTTTCTGACTGGCGATGACATCGAACTCGGATTTGGCTTGTTCCAAACACAATTCTACATCGTTTTTGGTATCCACAAAAAAGTTGGTTAACCAAAGCGTCACGCAATCAATAACGGCAACTTTTCCCGAAAAATAAATTTCGCTCAGGTGTTTCTCTTTTTCAATATTTGTCCAGCGGTCGTCACGATCTTTTTGATGACGGTCGATTCTCTTCTGGAAATCATCATCCCATTTTCGAGCTGTTGCTACATACATTGGGTTTTCGGCTAATTCTTTCGCCAAATTTTCGGCATAACTGCTTTTTCCTGAGCGTTCTCCGCCTGTAATTAAATAAACCATTTTCTTTGTTTTTTAAATCCATAAGGACAATGTCGGCATCCATTGGTGCAACAACGTCCTCTTTTGAGATGAAACCAAGCTTTAAAAACATAGTTTCCATTCTCGATATAATAATCAATTCCTTCTAAAATATCAGTCGTTTTTGGTAAGTCTTTCGCTATATTCTCAGGAGCATTTTTGGGCGTTATGGTCGCTACATACTCATCAATTTTTGACGAACATGATATTTTAAAACAATTCGAACACAAACAATCTACCACTTCTGAGGGATTGAAAATAGGTGGGAAATCATTACACCAACATTTGCTTCCTTCTGGCGTATCACCACAATTAAAGGGAGTCCCACAGGAAGAACAGTTTTTTACTCGAATAGTATTTAGAAAAATTTCTGCCATTACATTACTTTTTCAATAGTATGAAAAGGCAAATATTTGTGTTTTAATTTGCTTGGAACTTCAAAAAGAGTTGGATGAAAAAGTGCTGCCAACAACTCAATTCCATCCACAACAGTTGTACTGGGCTGGGTAAACATATCGGCATCAGCCATAAAAACAGCATTATTTTGAACTGCTTTTAGATCGTTCCAACCTTCTAATTTTGTTAAGGCTTCCAGTTCTTGGCTCGAACGATTCACTTCAAATCCGCAGGGAGCAACCACTAAAACTTCTGGGTTATACAAACGAATTCGTTCCCAATCAGTAACAATTGAATATCCCGACGGGTTCGAAAGCATATCAATTCCTCCTGCTTGCGAAATTTGATACGGAATCCAATGTCCGCAATTGTATATTGGATCGAGCCATTCCAAAACCATAACTCTTTTTAATGGCGCGTTATTTTTGCGAAGCGTATATAGAATATAATCGGTTCTAATTTTAAGTTTTACAAGTAATTCATACGCTCGATCTTCCTTGCCAAAAGCCTTGGCAATAGTAATTGCATTTTCGTAAATATCATCTAAATTCCGCGGGATAAGCGGGATTAATTCTGGTTCTTTCTTTAATTTATAAATGGAACGAGCCACGTGACTGGTGTCTATCTGACAAACATCACATACGTCTTGGGTAAAAATAATATCGGGAGAGATCGATTCTAACAAAGTGTCATCAATGTAATACAAACTCTTTCCCTGCGCCTTAGATTGTGAGACAATTTGGTCTATTTCCTTGCTCGTATGATTGTTTCCTTCAAGGTAGGAACGAACTACTTTTGGCTTATCCGAAGGACATTCGAAAGTAACTCCAACCAACTCATTTTCAAGTCCCATTTCATAAATCATGGAAGTAGCAGCAGGTAAAAAAGAACAAATTTTTAGCATCGTCAATGTATCTTTAAGAATTATTTTTTGATTATTTGCATTTAAAAAAGTAAGAACAAATATAGTAGTTATGAATGCAATTGTTGAGTAAAAATGTCATTTATCTTTTAACGGTATTTTTAAATTGATTCTGATTATAAAAAAATTATAATTTACCTTTGTCATAAAATTTTCAAAAAAAAATGAAACTAAATCCTGTTAAATTATCCTTTTTTGTATTGATTTTAATGCTAATTGGATGTAAAAAAAATGAAGAAAGCAGAACTAAAACAGCTGAAATTGTTGGAAATTTCGTCACGTATTCAAAAAGCTTAGCAATTTTTAAACATGAAGGATATTCAGTAGTAAAAGTTTCAAATCCTTGGCCTAACGCTAATAAAAGTTTTACTTATATTCTAAAAGAAAAAAACGGAATTATTCCTGATAGTTTACAAAAATATACTACAATTGCTGTTCCTTTACAATCGATTGTAGTGACCTCAACAACCAATATTCCTTTTCTGGAAATGCTTGGTGTCGAGAAATCACTGGTAGGTTTTCCGCATACGGATTATGTTTCATCAGAAAAAACTAGAAAATTAATTGATGTTGGTTTGATAAAAAACGTAGGTCAAAACGAAAAATTAAATATGGAGCGTCTCATCGATTTGGCTCCTAATCTTATTGTTGCTTTTGGAGTAGACAACAATAACCCTATGATTGATAATTTACAAAAAAGCGGCCTAAAAGTACTAATTCAGGCCGATTGGATGGAGCAATCACCACTTGGGAAAGCCGAATGGATAAAACTTTTTGGTGCACTTTTTTGCAAAGAAAAAGAAGCTGAAACACTTTTTGATGATATTGTAAAAAATTATAATGCTGCTTTATTATCCGTTAAAAATAGTAAGGCAGAAACTTCGGTTCTATATGGATCAATGTATCAAGATCAATGGTTTGTTGCCAAAGGGAACAGTTGGGTTGCCCAGTTTTTGAAAGATGCAAAGGCGAATTATTTATGGAAAGACGTTGAAGGAACTGGTAGTTTGGGATTGTCATTTGAAAATATTTTGGACAAGGCAAAAAACGCAAGGTGTTGGATTGCTGCTGGGCATTATAAATCATTAGCCGAATTGGAAAAAAGCAATCCCCATTATAGTCAGTTTGATGCGTTTAAAAACAAAAATGTTTATACTTTTGAATCAAAATTAGGAGCAAGAGGCGGAACTATTTATTATGAATTAGCTCCAAGCCGCCCTGATTTGGTGTTAAAGGATTATATCAAAATTTTTCATCCAGAATTATTACCTGATTACACATTAACTTTTGCTCAAAAACTGAATTAAATTGCCTAATAACAAACGAAATATATTCCTTTTTCTAACACTTCTTATTGGAGCAATATTGTTGTTTTTTATCAACATTAGTTTGGGTCAAGTTTTTATTCCTTTCAAAGAAATTTTCAAAAGCCTAACAGGCTCGCAAGCAAGTAAAGAAACTTGGGAATATATTATTTTTAATTATCGATTACCTAAAGCTATTACAGCTATTTTAGTCGGAATGGGATTGTCTGTTTCTGGATTATTAATGCAAACTTTATTTAGAAATCCATTAGCTGGACCTTATGTTTTAGGATTAAGTTCAGGTTCGAGTTTAGGTGTTGCTTTTGTCATTTTAGGCGCCAGTTATTTACCAACTTTTATTGCCGAATATTTTTTGTCTCCTTACGGAATTATGCTTGCTTCTTGTTTGGGAAGTTTGTTAGTTCTATTTTTAGTTTTGTTAGTTTCAAAACAATTGCGAGATACTGCTACCATTCTCATTTTGGGACTTATGTTTAGTAGTTTTGCTGGTGCAATTGTTAGTGTTTTAACTTATTTTTCTTCGGCGGAACAATTACAAAAATTCACTTTTTGGTCTATGGGAAGTTTGGGTAATTTATCCTGGAATCAAATTGTAATTCTTCTTGTAGCAGTAACAATTGGATTGTTTTTAAGTCTTTTGAATATTAAAGCTTTAGACGCATTATTATTGGGCGAAAATTATGCCCGAAGTATGGGAATAAATTTCAAAAAATCGAAATTCATTATCATCATAGCAACAAGTATTTTAGCTGGAAGTATTACTGCTTTTGCGGGACCAATAGCTTTTGTCGGACTGGCAGTTCCGCATATTGCAAAAATGGTTTTTCACACGAGCAATCATTGGATTTTATTTTGGAGCACTTTGCTTTTTGGTGCTATTATCATGTTATTTTGTGATATGGTTTCGCAAATGCCTGGAACAAATGTTACTTTACCCATAAATGCTATAACTTCTATAATTGGCGCACCAGTTGTGATTTGGCTGTTGGTTAGAAAACGAGGTTTTAATTAATTTTTTTTATTAACATAAAAATATTCAGACTAGCTTCCTTATGAAATATCTGAAATTCATATGAAAGCCGAAACCAATATGATTTAATTTTAAAATTATGTATATTCCAAATATTT
Source organism: Flavobacterium sp. (assembly GCF_043756175.1). Lineage (GTDB taxonomy): Bacteria > Bacteroidota > Bacteroidia > Flavobacteriales > Flavobacteriaceae > Flavobacterium. The sequence goes on along the minus strand of NZ_JAYURN010000093.1, from coordinate 9,655 downwards.
ACAAAAACGAAAATCAAGGAGATATAATCGATTTTCTTCAAAAAAATAGTTTCGGAATTTTGATAAATCAAAATGACGGAAATATTCTGGCAACTCATATTCCACTAGAATTTGAGATAAAACAAAACGGAAAACAATTTCTAGAAGGACATATTTCTAAAGAAAATCCACAATGGAAAATTTTTGAAAATGACGATCGAATTTTAGCTATTTTCTCAGGCTCACATGCTTACATTTCCTCTTCTTGGTACGATCACGAAAACGTTCCCACTTGGAATTATATTGCAGTTCACGTATATGGGAAAGTAAAAATTTTAGATTATGAAGAAAGTCTATATTCATTAAAAAAACTAGTCGATAAATATGAAGTTAATTCTGAAAATCCAGTCAGAGTTGAAGATCTATCAGAAAAAACCATGCGACAAGCACGAGGAATTATTGCTTTTCAAATAGAAATAACTTCTATAGAAGCAGTTAAAAAAATATCACAAAATCGAGACAAAAAAAACCATCAAAATATCATTTCTGAGTTAGAAAAAACTCAAGATTATAACGCTTGTCAAATAGCACAAGAAATGGCAAAAAATAAAAAATAATCTTTTGTAAACAATCTGAAATCTAAAATCTGAAATCTAAAATCTTTTAGTACCTTTGCAAAATATTTTTTGACTCATTTTATGACACAATTTTTACTCATTTTGCTTTACATTTTTATAGGAATTGTAGTTATTCAGGTAATTTACTATCTATTTATTTTTGGTAAATTTTCTTTTGCTAAATGGCAAGAAAGCACAGCTAAACATGTTTCTGTTTCTGTAATTGTGTGTGCAAAAAACGAAGAGGAAAATGTGAAAAATTTTATTCCACTTTTAGCAAATCAAAATTATTCAAATTTCGAAATCATATTAATTGATGATGCTTCTAGTGACGAAACTTTAGAAGTTTTCGAGCAGTTTGAAAAACAATATGCTAATGTAAAACTAGTAAAAGTAGCCAACAACGAAGCTTTTTGGGGAAACAAAAAATTCGCATTAACCCTTGGTATCAAAGCCGCTACAAAAGATTATCTACTATTTACAGATGCCGATTGTTATCCAAATTCTGAAAACTGGATTACCGAAATGTCTTCTCATTTTACCTTACACAAAACTATTGTTTTAGGTTATGGTGCGTACGAAAAAGAGTCTGGATTTTTAAATAAACTAATCCGTTTCGAAACTTTACTTACTGCAACACAATATTTTGCTTGGGCAAAATTAGGCAAACCATATATGGGTGTTGGTCGAAATTTAGCCTACAAAAAAGACGAATTTTTTAGGGTAAATGGTTTTATAAATCACATGAAATTGCGTTCTGGTGACGATGATTTGTTTATAAACGAAGCGGCAAACAAAAGCAACATTGCACTCGCTTACAATACCGAGAGTTTTACTTATTCGAAAGCGAAAAAAACTTTCAAAGATTGGATTATGCAAAAACGCCGTCATGTTTCGACTGCAAAATATTATAAATCTTTCGACAAAACACAATTAGGGATTTTTTATTTTTCGCAATTATTTTTCTTACTCATACCTATTGTTTTATTGGCTTTTCAATTTAAATGGATTATTGTAATATCAATAATTGCTTTTAGATATATAATTGCATGGGTTTCTTTAGGATATTCAGCAGGAAAACTAAAAGAAAAAGATGTTATCTATTGGTTCCCTCTTCTAGAAATAATTCTTATATTCATACAACTAAACGTATTTGTTAGAAATATCTTCTCAAAACCAGTCACTTGGAAATAAAAAAATATATAGACAAAGCCAAATTAGGTGACCAAGTTGCTTTTACTTTTCTACTAGATAGTTACTGGAACGAAGTATATGGTTTTATGCTACAACGAACTGAAAATGAAACCGATGCTGAAGATATTACTATTGAAACTTTCTCTAAAGCTTTCGACAAAATAGCAACTTACAATCCAGAATTTCAGTTTAATACTTGGCTCATAGCTATTGCAAAAAATGTACATATCGATTTGCTTAGAAAGAAAAAATCATCACTCTTTATAGATATTACAGATGAAGAAGATGATATTGCCTATGCAGTAGCCGACACTTCTCCTTCGGCAGAAGACAAATTAATTACCGAGCAAAATTTATCTCGTTTACTACAATTCATCAAAGAATTAAAACCAGCTTACCAAGAAGTTATTCAGATGCGTTATTTTCAGGAAATGAGCTACCAAGAAATTGCAGACGATTTAGAAGAACCACTCAATAATGTAAAAATAAAACTTCTTCGAGCTAAAAAACTATTAGCTGAGATTATCACAAAAGCATAATTTTAGATTTTGACAAAGGATTTCTATATTTGACAAAAATCTAGAATCCAATGCATAAATTCTCTACACAGGAAAAATTAAAATTTATATTATCAACACCCGTAATTGTTGCCTCTTTAGGCTATTTTGTTGATATTTATGACTTATTGCTTTTTGGTATTGTTCGAATTCCAAGTTTAAAGAGTTTAGGACTTAATCCAGATATTTCCGGAACGATTATTATGAATTATCAAATGACAGGAATGGTCATAGGAGGTATTCTTTGGGGTATTTTAGGTGACAAAAAAGGAAGACTTTCTGTTCTTTTTGGTTCGATTATAGTTTACTCGTTAGCCAATATTGCGTGTGGATTTTTACCACAATTCCCATTTGAAGACAAAACGATGGTATATGCCATTTTACGATTTATAGCAGGTGTAGGTCTGGCAGGAGAGTTGGGTGCAGGAATCACTTTGGTTTCCGAAACATTACCTAGAGAACTACGAGCTATAGGTACTTCTATTGTTGCAGGATTGGGCGTATTAGGTGCAGTTGTGGCGCAATTTACTGTAGAGCTAGCTGGAAGTTGGACTACCGCTTATATCATAGGTGGTTGTCTTGGATTAGTATTGCTAGTTTTACGAGTTAGTGTTGCCGAAAGTGGTATTTATAAAGCAGTAATAGAAGACAAATCGGTGGAGAGAGGTAATTTTATTTCATTTTTTACCAATCAAAAATTATTTATAAAGTATTTAAAATCCATACTTATTGGAATTCCTATTTGGTACTGCATTGGTATTTTAGTGTTTATGGCGAACCAATTTGCTCCTGAAATGGGCATTACAAAAATTGATCCAGCAAAAGCCATCATGTGGACCTATCTTTTCACTTCTTTGGGAGATTTTTCGAGTGGTTTCATTTCGCATTTATTACATTCTCGCAAAAAAACCATTTTGTACATGTTACTTTTTACGCTTTTAGGTGTAATCTTATTACTATTTAGTGGCAATAAATCTGAAAACATGTACTATTTCTATTGTTGTTGGATAGGGCTAGGAACAGGTTTTTGGGCCATGTTTGTAACCGTTGCAGCAGAACAATTTGGAACAAATTTGCGAAGCACAGCTACAACTAGCATACCTAATATGGTTCGTGGATCGGTTCCTGTGATGCTAATTGGTTTTGAATTCTTGAAAAAAGGCGAAAGCGTCATCCATTCTGCTGCAATTATAGGTATAATTGTCTTTGCATTAGCTATTTATGCTGTTTTAACCATACGAGAAACACATAATACTGATTTAGATTTTACAGAATAATTAATTATTTTATTAAAATTTTGCATTTAATTAATTTTTAACAAAATTTTGGCACGGTTTTTTCATACTATCAATCAGAACACTGAAAGATTATTAATTATAAAAACTGAAAATTATGTCAAAATTAAACATTAACAAAAAGGAATGGTTAGAGTTGGTTTTTGAAGGAAAAAACAAAGAATACGGAGCGTATCAATTGCGCCAAGAAGACGGAAAAACAACAATGAAAGCTTTTTTTAGTGCGATTGTATTAATTACAGGAATTGCACTTTTACCCGTTTTATTAAGTTCATTTGCTGATAAACCTACAGTTGTAGAAGACCCTACTATCTACGACGGAACTGTAACGCTTGTAGATTTACCAATTCATAAAGAACAACCGAAAAAAGAAGAAACAACTGTTAAAAAAACAGAGCCAAAGGCTCCAAAAGTAAATGCAATTCCAGTAGTTGTAAAAAAAGAAGATGCTCCTAAAACCGAAGTGCCAAAAACAGAGCCTACAATCAATAATACATCTACAAATACTACAATAACAGGAACTGGAAGCAATCCAGATACAGGAAATACAAAAACTGGAGTATTAACAACTATTCCTGTTGAACAACCTACAAACGAAGCTTTACCTTCTGGAATTTTAGACAAAACTCCTAACTTTCCTGGTGGAATAAATGAATTCTTAAAAACTGTTGGTAAAAAATTTGTTACTCCAGAACTTGAAGAAGAAAAAACAATAAAAATACTAGTTTATTTCGTTGTCGAAAGAGACGGAACATTATCTAACATTACAGTTCCTAATAATCCAGGTTTTGGATTAGATACAGAAGCCATTCGAGTATTAAAATCTATAAAAACAAAATGGGAACCTGGAATTTACAAAGGAATACCAGTAAGAACATCTTATTCTCTTCCAATTGTGGTTAAAACACAATAAAAAATAGAAAATTTTATAAACTTTCATAAAGTACACTAAGAACTATTTTAGTGTACTTTTTTATTATCAAATTAACAAATAAACGAATCCACAAATAAACTACAATTAGTATCTTTGCTCTGTAAAAAAAATTACATTTTATGGAAACTGTTCTAGATTCTAACATATTGCCTGTAGGGAAACCAAAATGGCTAAAAGTAAAATTACCTATTGGTCAAAAATATACTGAATTACGTGGTCTTGTCGATAAATACAAACTAAACACCATTTGTACTTCCGGAAGTTGTCCAAACATGGGCGAATGTTGGGGAGAAGGAACTGCAACATTTATGATTTTAGGAAATGTTTGTACTCGATCTTGTGGTTTTTGTGGCGTAAAAACTGGTCGTCCAGAAACAGTCGATTGGGATGAACCAGAAAAAGTGGCTCGTTCTATTAAAATAATGAATATTAAACACGCTGTAATTACAAGTGTAGATAGAGATGATCTAAAAGATATGGGTTCGATAATTTGGATAGAAACCGTAAAAGCAATTAGAAGAATGAATCCTGAAACAACTTTAGAAACGCTAATTCCAGATTTTCAAGGTGTAGAAAGAAATTTAGATCGAATTGTAGAAGCAAATCCCGAAGTTGTTTCTCATAATGTAGAAACTGTTCGTAGACTAACTCGTGAAGTTAGAATTCAAGCGAAATATGATAAAAGTTTAGAAGTTTTACGTTATTTGAAAGCCAAAGGAATTAGAAGAACAAAATCTGGAATCATGCTTGGTTTGGGCGAAAGAGAAGAAGAAGTCATACAAACTATGAAGGATTTACGTGAAGCAAATGTAGATATTGTAACTATAGGTCAGTATTTACAACCCAGCAAAAAACACCTTCCTGTAAAGGAGTTTATTACACCCGAACAATTTGAAAAATATGAAATTCTAGGTAAAGAAATGGGATTCCGTCATGTAGAAAGTGGTCCATTAGTCCGTTCTTCTTATCACGCTCAGAAGCATATCCTATAATAAAAAAACATGACCCACGAAGAATCCGCTATTAAAGCAACGTATTTTAGCTTAATTGGAAATGCCTTCCTTGCAATTATAAAAGGATTAGCAGGTTTTTTTGGAAATTCCTATGCTTTAATAGCCGATGCAATTGAATCTACTACCGATATTTTTTCATCATTTTTAGTTTTATTTGGAATAAAATACTCAAACAAACCCGCAGACGATAATCATCCTTATGGTCACGGAAGAGCTGAGCCATTGATTACATTTCTAGTAGTTGGTTTTCTAATTACGTCTGCTACTATTATTGCTTACGAAAGTATTTCAAATATTAGAACACCTCATAATTTACGAAAACCTTGGACCCTACTTATTCTTTTTTTTATAATTATATGGAAAGAGATTTCTTTTAGATTGGTTATGAAAAGGAGTGAAGAAACAAATAGTTCCTCATTAAAAGCTGATGCGTGGCATCACAGAAGCGACGCTATAACATCAGTAGCTGCTTTTATTGGCATTTCAATAGCTTTACTTTTAGGAAAAGGATATGAATCAGCAGATGATTGGGCGGCTCTTTTTGCTTCAGGATTCATATTATACAACAGTTATTTGATATTTAGACCAGCACTTGGTGAAATTATGGACGAACATTTATATGACGACCTCATATTAGACATTAGACAAGTTTCTAATAAAGTTGACGGATTAATAGATACAGAAAAATGCTTTATTAGAAAAGCGGGTATGAAATATCATGTAGATCTTCATGCTATTGTAAATGCAAATATTTCGGTAAAAGAAGGGCACGAAATTGCCCACAAACTAAAAGACACTTTACGTGAACAAATTCCACAATTAGGTCACGTATTAATACACATTGAACCTAATGAATAAAATAAGAATATCTATTAACGGTTTTGGGAGAATTGGTCGAAATTTATTTCGATTGTTATTAAATCACCCTACAATTGAAGTTGTTGCTATAAATGACATTGCCGACAACAAAACGATGGCTCATTTATTAAAATATGACAGTATTCATGGTGTTTTAACTTCCGATGTTTCGTATAATGAAAGTTCGATTTTAGTAGATAAAAAACCGTATTTATTTTTTCACGAAAAAAACATTTCAAATTTAAATTGGAAATCTTTAGATATTGATTTTGTTATAGAAAGCACAGGGAAATATAAAACGTTCGACGATATAAACGCACATATTTTAGCTGGTGCAAAAAAAGTGATTTTATCAGCTCCAGCCGAAGTAGAAAATATAAAAACCGTAGTACTTGGCGTAAATGAAGATATTATTGACGGAACAGAAAAAATCATTTCTAACGCAAGTTGCACAACAAATAATGCAGCTCCGATGATAAAAGTTATCAAAGAATTATGCGGTATTGAACAAGCATATATTACGACCGTTCACTCTTACACGACCGACCAAAGTTTGCATGATCAGCCTCACAAAGATTTGCGAAGAGCACGTGGAGCAAGTCAAAGTATAGTACCAACAACAACCGGAGCAGCAAAAGCATTAACAAAAATATTTCCCGAACTGAAAGGAAAAATAGGTGGTTGTGGTATTCGTGTTCCCGTTCCAGATGGTTCGCTAACTGATATTACTTTCAATGTAAAACGTGAAGTTTCTATTGAAGAAATAAATCATGCTTTCAAAATTGCATCAGAAAATAAGCTGAAAGGAATCCTTGGTTATACTGAAGATCCTATCGTTTCTGTCGATATTATTGGAAACCAAAACTCTTGCTTATTTGACGCACAACTGACCTCTGTAATAGACAAAATGGTTAAAGTTGTGGGTTGGTATGACAACGAAATTGGATATTCTAGCAGAATTATCGATTTAATTTCACTTATTAACAAAAAATAATTATATTTATGGAGTGTTTTCTTAACTGAAAAAAATGTTTAAACAATTATTCTTAATTATACTTTCTGTTTTCTCAGTTTCTGTTTTCTCGCGAAACGGTCAAAAACCCGTATCGAAAGTAGATAGTTCTTTTTTTTATACTGAAAAAGCAAACTATTATAAGAATAATAAAGCATTTGACAAAGCGCTAGAAAACGCAAACAAATCGATAGTTTTTGGTCAAAAAACTAATAATATAGATGCTCTTACAAATGGTTACTATTGCCTCGCAACTGTATATATTGATTTAAAAAAATACGACATAGCTATTGAAAATTTACTGAGGACTGTTTCTATTTTAAATACGGTTGAAGTTAATTCTAAATTAGCATTATCGTACTATAATTTAGGCTTATGCTACATGCAAAAGGAGAGTTATAGCAAAGCTGAATCTTATTTTAGAAAAGCAAATTCAGTTTACGAAAGCATCAATTTACCTAATGCTGTAAATATGGTAAACCTGCAAAAAGGGCTTATGTATTTAGACAAAAAAGAGGTAAACCAAGCTGAAAATATATTTTTACAAATATCACATTTACCTATAGGAAGAGATACATTCAAACTACAATCTGAAGCTTTGTATCAATTAGGACAAATAAAAGCAAAGGAAAAAATAAACAATCTTGCTTTAAATTATCTGAACAGAGGTTACCAATTAAGCATTGAAAATAAAAACACCAACCAGCAATTAAAAATTAGCAAAAAATTAAGTGAGGTTTATGATAATATGAAGGAAACCAATAATTCGCTTGCTTTTCTAAAAATTTACATCAACCTAAAAGATTCTTTAGATTCTGAATCAAAACATAGCGACAAAACTTTAGTTACAGAACGTTTTAAGGTCGATGATATGATGCGTTCTTTAGATAAATTAGATAAAGAGAAAAAGCAGCAGGAAAAATCGAATAAGTTTTCTAAATTAATTAATATTTTAAGTATTGCATTAATAACCATTCTTTCGCTTTTAAGTTTATCTCTGTATAAAAATAATATTATTAGAAATAAATCAAATGAGTTGCTTCGAGATAAGAATAGTCAACTCGAAATTGCCAAAGAAAGAATAGAAAAAGCATCGAAAGCTCGTGCAGAATTCCTATCGACAGTGAGTCACGAATTAAGAACCCCATTAAATGCCATCAATGGAATTTCGCATATTTTGTTAGATGACAAACCTAAAGCCAGTCAAATAGAGTACTTAAAATCATTGAAGTTTTCAGGTAATTATTTACTTACTTACATAAATGAAATCCTTGAAATAAACAGAATCGAATCTGATACTATTGAAATTGAAAACATCAGTTTTAATATCAAAGAGTTATTAAACAACATTCAAAGTTCACTCAAAGAACAAGCAAGTCAAAACAACAATGACTTTATTTTAAATATAGAAAATGAAGTTCCCGAAATCTTAATTGGAGATCCAACAAAAATATCCCAAATATTTATAAACCTGATAAACAACGCTTTAAAGTTTACAGAAAACGGAACTATTACCGTAAATGCTAAACTTATAAATAGAGATAAAAACAATTGCCAAATTAAATTTGAAATTCAAGATACTGGAATTGGCATTCCGAAAGACAAACAAGAATCTATTTTTGAAAGTTTTTCACAAGGATCTGTAGAAATTAATCGAAAATATGGAGGAACAGGATTGGGATTAACCATTGTAAAAAGGTTGGTCATATTAATGAAAGGAAAAATATCGGTAAATAGCGAAATAGGCACTGGATCTACTTTTTCATTCAATTTAAACTTCAATGTTGGAGAAAAAATCATCCCATCAACAATAAACAATCTTATCAATGAAAAAATATTTGTAGGCAAAAATATTTTGTTGGTTGAAGACAACAAAATTAATCAGATGATAACCAAGAAATTTCTAGAAAAGAAAAAAATGCATTGCGAAATATGCGAGACCGGGGAAGATGCCATCATAAAAACACAAACTAACAATTACGATTTAGTCCTGATGGACGTTCATTTACCTGGAATAAACGGAACTATAGCTACTGCAGAAATTAGAAAATTTAACACCTCTACTCCAATTATAGCATTAACCGCAATTTCTCTGAATGAAAACAGAGAAATGCTCCTTTCTTTTGGCATGAATGATGTGATTACCAAGCCATTTAATCCTGATAATTTTTATAAAGTTATAGAGAATACTTTGTT
>NZ_JAYURN010000092.1:0-4388 GCF_043756175.1 Flavobacterium sp. | reverse complement strand
TGTAACAATTTTGCCAAAGATGCCGCAATAATTCCTTTTCCTAAAGAAGAAGTCACACCACCTGTAACAAAAATATATTTCGTTTGATTCATTCTGTTTTTATTGTTGTTGTTTGTATTGTAGTTATGTAAAAAAACTTGGCAAAAGTACAAATTTAATTAGACAATTTGCCAATTAGATAATGAGAAAATAAAGCAATGATAAAATTAAATTATTTATCAATTAAAGGATAAAAAAACAACAAATTAGTGGAGCTGACAATTAAAAAAGATAAAAATCTCATTAACATAAATTATCTAATTTTCTAATTGACGAATTTCTAAATTATGGTTTTGGGTACCGTTTTTTTATATTTCTAATTAACTCTTCAAGACCATTGAGTTTTAATTCGTAAATCAATTGCAACTGCTCGCCTAACTCCCCTTTTGGAAATCCCTTATTACTATACCAAACAACATAATATTCAGGCAAATCGATAAGAAACTTGCCTTCATATTTACCAAAAGGCATTTTAGTATGAGCTAGTTTAATTAGCTTTTTTTGGTTTTGATCCATTTTATTTTAATAAAAAAGCAAGAGACAGCAACAAGAAGTGAATACTCTTTCTTGTTGCTGTCTCTTGCTTCTAACACTATTTATTTCCAGTTGAAAGTAATTCTCTTCTCTATTTCTGTATTCAAACTCATAAAAACAGGACAGGTCATTGCGGTTCGCTCCAGAATAGTTATGTCCTTTTGGTCATTTGTTCCTTCCATTTCAAACGTAATTTCTATAACACCTATTCGTCTTGGTTCGGCATTCATGATTTTTGTTACGGCAGCGGTAGATCCTTTTAAATCAATATTCATATCACGAGCTTTTATTCCCATAACGGTCATCATACAACTTGCTAAAGCATTTGCAACTGTATCCGTTGGAGAGAAAGCCTCCCCTTTTCCATTATTATCTAAAGGTGCATCCGATATGATTTCATTTCCAGATTGCACATGTATTGAAGAAGTTCTTAAATCGCCTAAGTAAGTTACTTTTGATGTCATAATTTTATTATTACTTTATTCTACAGTCCGACTAATAACTGAATATTTTTATTTAGCTTCTTTTATGGTCAAATCAGTGTCGTAGTACAAGATATAAACTCCTTTATTAGTGTAACCTCCATCTGGTTTTTTATAATATTCAAATTTATTATCTACTTGCTCCGTTGCCATTGCATCAGCCGTTTCCTGATATGTTTTGCCTTGCGATAGTCGCATCATGGTATCAAAAGTAATATCAAAACCACGAGTCGCAAAACTATTCGGGGAAATTTTGTTTATTTTTTTGAAGTTTTTTTCAAATTGCAATGCTCCTGGTGATTCATTATCACGAGTCATGGATGGATACATCAGTTTTAATTTTGTCAGATTCACGAAATTTATTTCATCCGTATCTAATGTTTCATTTGGCTCTAAAATAACTAATTGCACCTTATATGTAGCCATAGAACTCATCATAGTCGCAATAGTTGCTTTTATCATACTGGTATTTCCAGTTTCCATAACAACGTAATTTATTTTGTCTTTAACGAACAGACTCTTTAAATTTTCAGCTGACAAGGTTCCGTTTGCATTAAGAGTTGAGAATCGTACGTCTTTTTGATTTTCTTTGATATACTGTATAACCGATTCTTTTTTCTTATCGATTACCGCTATTATATTTCCGCCCTTTGATCTCATATAATCAAACATTGCATTTTTAACAGCCAGAACCGTTGGAATTGTTTGGTATAAATTACTAAATGATTTTCCGATGTCTTTTGATAAAGGCGAAATTACAGGTACTTGATTTACATTCAACAATTCTGCCGTTTTCTCTACATTACTTTGATAAAAAGGTCCAATTATCGCGTCGGCATTTTCCAGATTATTTTCTTTGATTATAGAAGCTACGTTTGATGCATTTTTTGTTTCCTGAGAATCGAAAACACTAACATCGATTGCAAGTCCAAGTTGTTTAGCCGAATCTATAGCTGACATTGCACCAGCATAAAAATCCAAAGTCATATTTAAAAACTTATCTTTTTTCAATCGTATAGCAGTCGAATTGATTGTATCTCCTGCAATAGTATTCATATTAAAAGGCATCAATAACACTATTTTTTTTCGGTCGTTATTCCCGCTTTTTTTAGACAAACTGCTGTATTCTTTTTTACTTTCCTGTGGCAATGACACAGTAGACGGCACTTTCAGAATCATTCCTTCGGCTACACCATAAGCTATAGTAGGATTTAAAGCAATCAATTCCTCTTGGCTCATCCCAAACATTTTTGATAAACTATAAAGCGTCTCTTTCGATTTTACTTCATAATTCCAATAATTTATCGGGGTGGCTACTTTTACTTCAGATGGCTTTACAGTTTCCTTTTTCGATTCAGTTACTGTAACAATTTTAGCTACTTTTGGAGCATTTCCTTTAATAATCAATTTGTATCCAACAGGTAAATTAGAAACAACCTCAGGATTTTTTTTCTCTAGCTCAGCAATGGTAATTCCATATTTTTTAGCAATAGAATACTTCGTTTCCTTAGCTAGAACTTCATGATACACTACTGCTTCTTTTTTTACAACTCCGGTTACCACCTTAATGGTTGAAGATTTTTCAGTTGCAATCGAAGCCTTCGTTGCAACATTTGAAGGAATAATTAGTGTTTGTCCTATTTGCAACCCTTCTTTTTCAAGAAAAGGATTGGCTTTTTTTAATGCCTCATCCGAAACTCCATATCGCTTCTCAATACCAAAGAGCGTTTCTTTAGCTATTACCAGATGGGTTTTGGCTTGTGAATTCGTTTTTACTGGAGCAACTGTAGTTTTCTTTGTTGCACTTTTTGGAATCAACAAAACACTGTTTGGTTTTAAACCGCTTTGCGCATCAGGGTTTAATTGATATATATCATTTGGAGTGACATTATATTTTTGAGCAATCTGAGTGATTGTTTCTCCTTTTTCTACTTTATGTGTACTGTTTTTTTCTTGTGAGGAAACACTGAATGTAAAAAACAAACAAGCCACACAAACTGTAATAAAATACTTCATCATTTTTATTTATAAAAATTATTCACTTATTAATAACAGAACGGTATCAAATTTTATTCCAAAATCTGATACCGTTTATATTAAGTACATTAAAAAATAATCGCTCCCAAAGAGAAGGAACTCTATTTAAACGTCTATTCCCATTCAATTGTTGCAGGTGGTTTTGAACTAATATCATAAACTACTCTGTTTACGCCTTTTACCTTATTAATAATGTCATTAGAGACTTTCATCAAGAAATCATAAGGCAAATGAACCCAGTCAGCAGTCATACCATCTGTTGATTCAACAGCGCGAAGTGCAACTACTTTTTCGTAGGTACGCTCGTCACCCATAACACCTACACTGTTCACTGGAAGCAAAATAGCTCCTGCTTGCCATACCTTATCATACAATCCCCAAGATTTTAATCCGTCGATAAAAACTTTATCCACATCTTGCAAAATCTGTACTTTTTCAGGAGTAATATCCCCTAAAATTCTAATTGACAATCCAGGACCTGGAAAAGGGTGTCTTCCTAATAATTCTGGATCTATTCCTAATGAAGCTCCTACTCTACGCACTTCATCTTTGAAAAGCATACGTAACGGTTCTACAATTTTTAATTTCATGTAATCAGGCAAACCTCCCACATTATGATGTGATTTGATAGTAGCTGATGGTCCTTTTACGGAAACTGATTCAATAACATCCGGATAAATGGTTCCTTGTGCCAACCATTTCACATCTTCTATAAGGTGCGATTCATCATCAAAAACTTCGATAAATACACGTCCTATAATTTTACGTTTGGTTTCCGGGTCACTTACACCTGCTAATTCAGATAAGAAACGATCTCCCGAATCTACTCCTTTTACGTTTAAACCCATCCCTTTGTATTGATCTAATACACTTTGGAATTCGTTTTTACGAAGTAAACCGTTATTTACAAAAATACAATATAAGTTTTTTCCAATTGCCTGATGCAATAAAACTGCCGCTACGGTAGAATCTACTCCACCAGAAAGTCCAAGAACCACTTTGTCGTCCTGTAATTTCTCTTTTAGTTCTGCCACCATTTCTTCGACAAAAGCATTTGGTGTAAAATTTTGAGGAACTTCAGCAATTTTTACTAAAAAATTCTCTAACATTTTTGATCCATCAGTTGAATGAAAAACTTCAGGATGGTATTGAATTGCATAAGTGGTTTCACCTTCGATTTTGTAGGCAGCAAATTCTACATCATGCGTGCTCGCCAATTTTACTCCATTGGCTGGTAGCGCTTTGATGCTATCACTATGACTCATCCAAACTTGGCTGTTTTCTGAAACACCTTCA
>NZ_JAYURN010000091.1:0-4394 GCF_043756175.1 Flavobacterium sp. | reverse complement strand
ATTATCAGTTTACCGAAACTGGTTTATTTTTTGCCAAAAGAGCCACGGCTTACGGAGTGACGGTTTCCTATTTACCTACCTTCAGTAAAATGGATGATTTGCTTTTTGGTAATCCAAATGTATTGCGAGATATAGCAGAAGGAGGAGAGGAAATTCATGTTGACCGAGAAATGAATGTTTGGGGAAGTGGAGGTGCGCATGATACTTATTTTAAAATAGTAGATGAAATTATTATCAAATTATTCAATTTACCAATAGAAGATCAGCCGAAAGGAATTCTCGATATGGGTTGTGGCAATGGAGCATTTATAGAACATATTTATACTGTAATCGAAAGACAAACCCTTCGCGGTAAAATGCTCGATGATTATCCTCTGTTCCTTGTTGGTGCCGATTACAATCAAGCAGCGTTGAAAGTAACTCGAGCCAATTTAATCAAAGCCGATATTTGGGCCAAAGTAATTTGGGGAGATATTGGAAGGCCTGATGTTCTTGCCGATGATTTATTGGAAAATTATAACATTGATTTGAAAGATTTACTGAATGTGAGAACCTTCTTGGATCATAACCGAATTTGGGAAATGCCAAAGCAAATTACCAAAGATAGAGTAAGTTATTCAACAGGCGCATTTGCGCATAGAGGAGAGCGGATCAGTAATAATTTAGTAGAAGATAATCTATTGGAACATTTGAATAAATGGTCGCCTTACGTTCGAAAATTTGGATTGTTAATGATTGAATTGCATACCATTGCTCCAAATTTGACTGCTGCTAATTTAGGAAAAACAGCGGCAACAGCTTATGATGCCACGCATGGTTTTTCAGATCAATACATCGTTGAAATTCCCGTTTTACACAAAATCGCTGCTGAAGCAGGATTATATCCGGATACTAATTTTTTCAGGAGATTTCCGGACTCAAATCTTGCAACAGTGAGTATAAATTTATTGAAAGGGAATGGTTAGTACGATTTTTCACTTAATTGTAAAAAGTTGAAACTATACAATCATGAACTTTCCTTTTTCAGCGTCAAAAACAATATGCTCGTCTTTGAACAAGGTATTGAAACTTCCTTTCGAAATAAAATTACAAGGCTCGTCTTGAAGCACTGTTTCAGGAGTCATAATAATCATTTCGTCACTCAATTGTATCGCCATGTCAATATCATGAGTAGAAAATAAAATGCATTTTCCAGTTTCATGAGTAAGCTTTTTCAAAAGTTTGAATAAGGCTACTTTATGCAATAAATCCAAATGTGTAGTGGGTTCATCAAGAATTATTAACGGAGTATCCTGTGCTAAAGCTCGTGCAATTAATACTTTTTGTAATTGTCCGTCACTAATTTCATAGTGTTTTTTGGTTGCTAAATGACTGATTTGTGTCAATGCCATGGCTTCGTTAACTTTAACAATATCAATGTCAGATAAAGTTCCCATCCAGTTGGTGTATGGTTGTCTTCCTAAAGCAATGAGTTCAAAAACGGTTAAATTACTTGGAGGTAATTTTTCGGTTAAAACAATACTTAGGTTTTGGGCTAAATCCAAAGGTTCGTAATCAGTAATTTTCTTTTCATTTAAGAAAACCGCACCTGAAAGTGGTTTCTGGATTCCTGTTATGGTTTTTAAAAGTGTTGATTTTCCAATGCCATTGGCACCAATTAAAGCAATCAGTTTTCCTTTTTTTAAGGAAATAGAAATATCCGAAGCCACTACGATTTTCTCTTTTTTATGAGAATAACCGATGCTGATTTGAGATGCTTGTAAGATGATTCTGTTTTCCATTAGGCAATCATTTTTCGTTTTCTAACCAATAACCAGATAACCACGGGAGCACCAATTATCGAAGTCACAGCATTGATTGGCAAAGTAATTTCTAATCCGGGCAATTCTGAAAGTACATCACAAATAAGCATAATCGATGCGCCTAAAAGTAACGTACTCCAATACAAAACCGAATGGTTACTGGTTTGAAATACTAATTTTGCAATATGAGGAACTGCCAGTCCTATAAAGGCAATTGGACCTGCATACGCCGTAATACTTCCTGCTAAAATGCTTGTTGCAAAAATGATAATTAATCGTGTTTTCTTGAAATTCAAACCTAAACTGCGAGCGTAATTTTCACCCAATAATAAGGCGTTTAGCGGTTTGATGCTAAACAGACTTAATAACAAACCAATCCCGACACAAACGGTTAGAATTAATATGGATGACCACGATAAGTTGCCTAAATTCCCCATGGACCAAAAGGTGAATTTTTGTAATTGTTCAGCCGAACTAAAATAGGTAAGCACGCCTACTATTGCACTGGTAAAACTCCCAAACATTAGCCCAACAATTAAGATGGCCATTGTATCGCGAAGCCTTTGGGAAACCATTAAAACGGCAAGTAATACAACAGAACTTCCTATAGTTGATGCTAAAACCACTCCATAAGAAGACAACAAAATCGTACTTAAAAAAGGAGGTAATAAACCCGCTCCTAATATCACAAAAGCAACCCCTAAACTAGCCCCCGAACTCAATCCTAAAACATAAGGTCCGGCCAGTGGATTCCGAAACAAAGTTTGCATCAACAAACCACTTATAGATAATCCCATTCCAACAAGAATTGCTGTAATAGCTTTGGGTAAACGATAATTGACAATGATATATTCCCAAGTAGATTTACTCGCTTGACCACCAGTTAAACTTGTATAAATTTCTTTAAAAGGAATCGTAATGGAACCAAAACTAATGTTTACAAAAAACAATAGAACTAGCCCCAAAGCAAGCAATAAAAATAGAATCGTATTTCGTTTTTGATTCGCCAATTTAGTTTAGTTTTTGTGCAAAAGTAAAAGTATAATTTGGAAGCAGTTCAGGATGGAAGATTTTAATGTAATCTTTCAATACTAAATCCGGTCGGCTTGGTGCTAATTCATAATAAATGGTTCCTCCTGTTGCACCTAATTTACTTTCAAAAGTATACACATTTTTAGATTTTGTAGCGTCAAACTGATTGTAATGCGGATTACTGTTTTCGAATTCAGCACTACTTTTAAAAGAACCTGTTGCGATCCAATATTTCGCTGTTTTTGCTTTCTCTAATATTTTTTCAAAAGGCAAACTAAGGCTTCCTGTTCCTGCAACATTTGCCCACAAATAATTTGCTTTGGCGTCCTTCATAAATTGGGCTACCCAGCTATTACCTCGTGCTACATACCATTGATCTTGGTACATTGATCCGTAAAGAACGGTTGCTGTTGGTTTTTGATTTGCAACCAATTGTATGGCGTTATTGTAATTTTTAACGATTTCGTCAAAAAGCGTTTTGGCTTCTTTTTCTTTTCCAAATAAAGCGCCGTAAAGCTTAATCCATTCTGCTTTACCTAGGGGTGTTTGTTCCATCCAGTCCGCTTGAATAAGTACTTTAAGACCACTTTTTTGTAAATTGTCAAGCATTGGATTGTTGTTGTCAACTCCAAAAGTTACAATTAAGTTAGGCTCCAATTCAATGAGCTGCTCCATATTTAATTTTTCATTTTGTCCTATGTTTTTAACTGCGCCGGCATCAATTAGTTTTCTGGTTTTTTCAGAAGAAACATAATCGGTGTGAGGGAAGCCTACCAGTGATTTTTCAACTCCTAGCATTTCCAAAAAAGGAATGTTAGTAGTTGAGGTAACGACAATAGATTCCAAAGGAATTGGAATTGTTGTGTATTTTTGAAGGCTATCAGGAATGCTGCCGCTTTTTTCTTTTAGTATATAAGTGAAGTCCTTATTTGCTTCAGGCCAAGGGTTTGAAACTTTTACTACTGTATATCCTTCGTGTTTAAAGATAGCTAGGCTTTTTGAATACGTTATGGAATTCCCAGTTGTAACTACTGTTTTGATTGTAGTTTGCTCGTTTTT
This sequence comes from Flavobacterium sp., assembly GCF_043756175.1. Lineage (GTDB taxonomy): Bacteria > Bacteroidota > Bacteroidia > Flavobacteriales > Flavobacteriaceae > Flavobacterium. The sequence goes on along the minus strand of NZ_JAYURN010000091.1, from coordinate 501 downwards.
TTTGCATCCAATTAGCATTAAAAACAATATAAAATAAGTTAGTTTCAGCGTATTTCCTTTCATGATTTTTTGCAAATTTGAAGACAAAGGTAAATTATAATTTTTTTATAATCAGAATCAAATTTTTAAAATGAGGTAGGAAGTGTAAAACATAAAATAAGATTTATACTAATAGTTTGCTGCATACCTTTATATTTGTACTTCGTTTTTTTTCTGTTTTTATTTAAAAAAAAGCAAGTAAAAAGAACCTTAAATTGATAACTACAATGATGAAAATTTGTTCTTTTCTGCCTGCTGCCACTTCTATGATTTACGAAATGGGATTAGAAAATCAATTGGTTGGTGTTACTTTTGAATGCCACTCGGATAAACCAAAAGTAGTTCGTTCCTATCTTGAAGATACCAATCACACGAGCAAGGAAATAGACCAAATTGTATCGCAATCCAAGGCAGAAGGAAAAAGTTTATACTATATAGACGATGCTTTACTAGAATCGATTG
>NZ_JAYURN010000090.1:0-40130 GCF_043756175.1 Flavobacterium sp. | reverse complement strand
GACAACCCCCACCCATTTTTTTAGCACCATAACCGGCTATAAGTGTTTTGAATAAACTGTTCATATTATAAAAATTTAGTGTTTTTTATCCTTTTTTTCCACGTTTTTATTTGTATCATTAAAGTCAGGATTTCCCTTTATTACTTTGCTGTTAATTTCATAATTTTCGTCATTAGTCAATTTTTCATCATATTCTTTATATTCATGATCTCGGGTATTATCTCGAATATTATCCCGATTTCGTTGATTTGAATGCTGATAATCTTTTTGTCCGTCATGATGTGGAGCAGATTTGTCTTTTCCAGATTCGTTATTGTTTAAAGTTCCCATGATATGAAGTTTTTAAATTAAAATATCCACTTTTGAATTTACCACTATCATGAGGCTCACAATCAAGATTAAAATCTTCTATATAATCATCCTCGTCTTCTTCAAAATTCGAATTAATACTGATAATATTGTTTAGATTAGAATCAAAATCGTGATTGTTGACTAAATTAAATAAAGTTCCCATGACTATTCTCTTTGTTAGTTAGAATACAAATTTCTAACAAATGGCATGATAAACTCTTATATAATATTAAAATATTGTTATATAATTATGTGTCAATATTTTCCGTTAAGTAACTCCCCACCAATTGCAGATTTTGCTTCAATTCCAAGTTTTTTCATCATTTCATAAGTTGTACAAACAGCAGCTGAAGTCACTGGAATTCCGCATTCCGCTTGAATTAAATCGATGGCTTCTAACGATGGCATTTGAACACAAGCCGAAACTACTAAAACATCTACATCTGTTAAATCTAATTGCTTGTAAATTTCTAAAAGATTCATTGGATTTTGCGCCGCCACTTCTAAATTATCTGGAATTTCTAAAGCAATACTTTCTTTTACTTTAATACCTTGGTGTTCAATATAATCTACCACCATATCCGTTAATGGTCTCATGTACGGCGTAATTATCGAAATTTGTTTCGCTCCTAAAACCTTTAAACCATTGATTAAAGCTCCAGCCGAAGTAACAATTGGTGTTGGAAAATCATTGACTACAGTTTCCTGATGTAAATTCACTTCAGAAACACAATGATAGCCTCTTCCCATGCTCATAATTGCTACTAAACAAGCATAACCCATCACATCTACATGTGCATCAGATAATTCTTGAGCGCATTTTAAACTCATTGCATCCATAGCTTCCAATTCTTCTTTGGTCACTTTTTTCATACGCATTCTACTACTGTGAAACGTAAAACGCTCCGGTAAAATGGTTTCGCGTGAACGAAAAATGGCTGGTATTTCGGTTTCCATCGTTACGTTTGATGATGGAACTATTTGTCCTATTCTGTATTTCATTTTATTAATTTTAATTACAACACAGATTAAAGTAATCCAAGAAATCCAAGAAATTTTTTAAATTATTTTAATTTCTTAAATCTGTGTTTTATAAATTATATCTCTTTAATTGTATTTACAATCGTTCCAATTCCTTCTACTGTCGCTTCTATTATATCGCCATCATACATCCATTCTTGTGGATTTCTTCCAGCTCCAACACCTGCTGGCGTTCCTGTTGCGATAATATCACCAGCTTCTAAAGTGAAAACTATACTTAAATCTTCAATCAAATCATTGATGTTAAAAAGCAAAAATTTGGTATTAGAATTTTGTTTTTCTACACCGTTTACTTTTAACGATAAATTCAAGTTGTGTGGATTTTCAATTTCATCTTTCGTTACTAAATACGGACCCATTGGTGCAAAAGTATCTTGTCCTTTCGACACAATCCATTGTCCTTCACGACGACAATCACGTGCTGAAATATCATTAATTACAGTATAACCAAAAACGTAATCTAAAGCATTTTCTTTAGGAACATATTTTCCTTTTTTACCAATCACAACAGCTAATTCAACTTCCCAATCTAATTGTTCGGTTAATTTAGTGTTCTTTACAATGTTAGTATTTGTTCCAGTTACAGTCGTGGTAGGTTTAGAAAAAATAATTGGTTTTGCAGGTAATTTCCCTGTTGTATCTAAAGTTCTTGCACTTTCAGCTACGTGTTCGGTGTAATTTAAACCAATTCCAATGATGTTTTTTCTTGGTTTTTCAATAGGAGCAAGGATAATAATTTCATCAATACTATAACAAATTTCATCCATTTGTGCTTGACTTGTTTCTGAAATTAAATCATTTATTTCTTCAATAATTTCAAATCCCATATCAATTAAATCTAACATGTCATTTGGTAATGGAAAATTAGATATTTCTCCAAAATCTTCCATATCCACAACTTGATTGTTATGTATAAATCCTAATCTTGGTTCCGTATCTTGTGTTTTGTAAGTAAGTAGTTTCATATTAATGTATTTAACCGCAAAGAGCGCAAGAATTTACGCAAAGTTCGCAATGTTTATTTATTGTTATTGATTTTTGAACTTGATATTGTTATTGAACTTGTTGGTATCCATTATTTTCTTCTAATTCTCTTGATTGAAACAAACCTAAAGATTCAATTACGGGTAAATCGTTGAATTGAAACAAGCATGCATCTTCTGTTTCCGATAAATTGTGATGTTCGTGACAAGCCCAAGATGGAACACAGAAAATATCACGTTCTTTCCAATCAAAACGTTTTCCATTAATAATTGAAAAACCTTTCCCTTTAGCACATTGGTACACAAATGAACCAGTATGTTTGTGTGCTTTTCCTTGGAAACCAGATGGTAATAATTGCATCGCTGCTCCCATCGTTTGCATCACATGTCCACCAGTTAATGGGTTGGAATATTGCATAAAAATACCATCAAAAGGATTGACTTCTGTTACTTTTTGCGTTTCTAAAAGTGCTGGATAAACGTTTTTCCAAGAATATTTAAATAATGGAGAATAAGGTTTGTCCCAAGTTTTATCTGCAGGAATTAATCCGGCACAACCATAGACGATTGGAGAATAATTTAACTGATTTACTAAAGGTTGTTTGCCATCATATACTGCATAATCATTGGCTTCTTAAGCATTGACTAACGGAATATCTAATCCATCTTGCCAAATACAAGTTTTACCATTTTCAGCAACACCGTGTTCGTGCCATGTTGAATTAGGTGTGATTACGAAATCATTCACTTCAAAAGTGATTTTATTTCCATCAACCACAGTATATCCACCTTCGCCTTCCATAATAAATCGAAGAGCTGAAGCTTTATGTTTATGCGCTGAAGTACTTTCTCCAGGACGAGTCACTTGAATTCCAGTGTATAACCAACCCACAGCTGCAGAAACATCTTTACGTTTGTCGTTTACCAAATAAACGACGCGTCTTCCCGCTTGTTCTGGTGTCACTAATTCTGATGATTTTAGAACTAATTCGCGTAAATCATCATATTTCCAAAGCATTGGAACAGATGAGCTTCTTGGTTCCCAAGGTTCAATATCGTTAGCCACTGTCCATAATGCACCAGCGCCAAGCGTTTCTAACTCTTTGTAATACGCTACTAATTCTGGCGAATCTTGTACTCTGGCGCGACCAATTTGGTCATCTGAAAATTTATCTTCCATAGTATTTTAATGCTATCTTTTATTAAATTCCTCGTGATTGTCTATAAACGTGATTTTTCGAGTTGGTGCAATGTTTACACGCAAATCAAAGATATCAAATCTATTATAATGCCCAAGAATGTCATGCATTTGTTTTGGTTGGATGCATTTTTCTAAATCGATATCAGCATACACCATTCCTTCGTCGTCAATTAAAGGCTCGCCAATTACAGCACCATTAGGACCAATAAATCCTGAAAAAGCCGAGTTTTTACGAGTTAATAATTCCTCTACATTCGGAACATCATCTTTTAACGCTTCCATAATTTCTTTAGAAATCGTTGAACACGAAACAATTGTAAACAATTTCCCTTCGAAAGAATGTGCCGCTGCACGAATTTTTATCGCTTCTGCCATGTTATAATCTGGTGGTGCCACAGGCAACGAAATATAATTCGCAATGTGAATTAATTCACCTTGGGAAAGTAAGGTAAAACGTGCTAATGTGTTCGTGTTTTCGCCACATGCTAAAGTTCCAATGGGTCCAATTTCGGTATTATATACTTTTAATGAAGAACCATCTCCAGAAGTCCACGTTAGTTTTTCTGCCCAAGTGGGTACTAACTTTCTGTGTTTTCCGATTAAGTTTCCGTGATTATCAATGATTAAATTAGTGTTGTAAATTTCACCATAAGAATCACCACGTTCGTTAATTCCGATTACGATATGAATGTTATGGTCTTTTGCTGCTTGAAACAAAGGTTGCATCGCTTCATCGTCAGTTTTTACCGAACATTTGTATAGTTTTTCATACCATTTACTACCTTGAACTGGCGTCATGATCCAATTCCAATACGGATAACCCGCAACAAACACTTCTGGAAAGGCAATCAATTGCGCGCCATTTTGACTCGCTTCTTTGATAAATGTAATGGCTTTTTCAACTGTTTTTTCTACGTTTAGAAAAACGGGTGAAGTTTGAACAGTTGCTGCTTTAAATTTTTTGAATTCCATGTTGTATTTAATTTAAAATAAATAACGAAAGAAAAACAGCAGTGCCAGCAATAAGCATATATACACCGTGAGCTCTATCAGATTTTGAGTAAATATATTTTTTTGAACCATCTGTCATAGTACTTTTTCCAGTTAATAAGAAAATTGCAATTCCAATTCCTGCCAAGCCACCCATTATACAAAAACCGTAACCCATAATAAGGGTTAATGAATTTGATTTTTCAGGTAGTTGGGCTTTAATTTCTTTTTGAAGTTGTTTGTCAATAATTTCGGAATCTTCAACGGTTATACTCTCTTTTTTTAAAAGATGCTTAGCCAATTTAACATCTAAAGGATGCCATTCATCATAATTTTTCACAACATCTTTTAGTTCATCTATAGTGAAAGAAAAAAGTGGATGAAGAGGATCAATTTCATTAATATTAAACTGCATGTTCTCATCCAGTATTCTAGAAGCTTTATCAAAATCATTGGGATTAAGCATAATAAGTATAGAGTCCTGTGCTGTATTATTAGCAAAAGTAGCATCAAAATCTTTTGACGTATCCTGTATTTTGAAAGCAATTTTATTTACTTTCAAAATCTGAATCATTTCTTCGGCAACAGAAGAGTCAGTTAAACTCATAAATGTTTTAAATTCAATCATTTTTAATGAAATCTGAAATTTTTTCTTTCATTTCCTCGTTAAAAGGTTCTGCTTTGATATCTGTTTTGTTTTCTTGAAAGGCAACATTTACCAAAGTAACTTCACCTTCTAAACAAGTTTTTCCTTGTTCATCTTCAAATGAAAATCCGCATAAAATTGAAGCGCTACCAAGATTTTTTACCCATAATTTTTTGGTTAAAATTTCTCCTAATCGAGCAGCTTTTTTAAATTGTACTTTCAAATCGACTGTTGGAATTCCGTTGGTTTGGCCTTGCCCAGTTCGGCTTTGCCTCGGGTCGTGCATTTTTGAGAATGGTCTTTCTAATGCTTCTTCAAACCAATCTTCTACTAGACAATTTAGCATTTCTAGAAATCTTGGATAGAAGACTATTCCTGCATAATCTACGTGCTGAAAACGGATTTTTTCTTGTTTTATAAATGGTTGGTTCATGTTGTTTTTTTTTAGCCCCGATTGCAGTGGAAATCCTTTTTTGAGGTTTTTCTCCGAAAAAAAGATTGCAACGAATAGCGGGAAATAGCTTCTAAAATTTATCTATACTTGCTTTTTTCCAAACTTTAAAAAGTTCATTGGGAACGGAACTTCCGTCTAATAATGAGCCTGTTTTTATTTCTGGATATGTTTCTTCGAAAGTTTGTGTTTTGCCAAGATGAACTCTTGTACTCACAACCGATCGGTCGACTTTGTCTGGATGATCTATTCCGGCTGACGCCATTAAATCCATCGCGCTTTTTACGGTTTCGTGATGAAATCTTGCTACTCGAACGCTTTTCTCTTCGGGAACTAATCCTTTCATTAAATCTGGATTTTGAGTGGCAACACCTGTCGGACATGTATTGTTGTGACATTCTAATGCTTGAATACAGCCGAGTGCAAACATCATTCCGCGTGCTGAATTACATAAATCGGCACCAAGAGAAAGATTTCTGATGATGTCAAATCCAGTAATAACTTTTCCGCTACAAATGATTTTGATTTGGTCTTTTATTCCGTACCCGTTTAGGGCATCATAAACAAAGGCTACGGCATCACGTAAAGGCATTCCTACGTGGTCTGAATATTCTTGTGGTGCTGCACCAGTTCCGCCTTCGCCACCATCTACAGTGATGAAATCGAGATAGGTTTGGGTTTCGACCATTGCTTTACAAATTGACAAAAATTCTGATTTATTGCCAATGCAAATTTTTATTCCAATTGGTTTTCCTCCAGAACCTTTTCGCAGTAATTTTACAAAATCCATTAATTCTAAAGGTGTTGTAAAAGCAGAATGACTAGGTGGTGATAAAATATCCTGACCTTTAGAAACTAAACGTATTGCTGCAATTTCATCAGTTACTTTTTCTTTGGGTAAAATTCCGCCATGACCAGGTTTTGCACCTTGCGAGAATTTTATTTCGATCATTTTCACATTGTCTAAAGTGGCTCTTTTTATGTATTCGTCATAGTTAAATTTGCCGTCAGGTGTTCGACAACTAAAGTAACCTGTTCCTGTATTCCAAACTACATCACCACCTTGCAAATGATACGGAGATAATCCGCCTTCTCCTGTATTATGATAAAATCCTCCTTGTTTTGCGCCATTATTTAAAGCTAAAATGGCATTTTTACTTAATGACCCAAAACTCATTGCGCTGATGTTAAACAAGCTAGCTTCATAAGGTTTTGTACATTGTGATGATCCAATATGAACTCTCGGGTTTTCGTTTACTTGCGAAAAAGGAATAGAACGAATACTATGATTAATCCATTCGTAACCTTCTTGATACACATCAAGTTGAGTCCCGAAAGGCATTGAATCAGATTCTTTTTTACTTCGTTGATATACAATGCTTCGTTGCAAACGGTTGAAAGGTTTTCCGTCTAAATCGGTTTCAACAAAATATTGACGCATTTCTGGTCCAATAGATTCTAGTAAATAACGCATTCTTCCCAGTAATGGAAAGTTTCTGCGGATTGTTTTTTGGGATTGAAACATGTCATATAATCCCATTACTATTAGTGGGATAAATATTAAAAGTAAGAATGAAAATTTCCAATTGATGTAAATTAATATTCCTGTTAAGGAAAGAATGGTGATGCTTGTTATTAGGAATGCTTTTCTCATAAAAAAATCTAATTTAATTTTTCCGAACTTAAATTTGATTCAATAATATATCTTAAAAAATCTTTCCCCATATCAGTTATTGTTAAAGTTTGTTCATTTTCATTCATCAATACTAATTCATTAATAACCAGAAAATTTAAATACTCTCTGTAAGGATAATCTTTAAATAATTTTGGATTATATTTTGCAGCATTATCGTAATAAAACTCTAAATCCTCAATTTTTTCAGTAATTGAATGATTTAATCGCTGAAGAATTCTTATTTGACTACCATATATCATATGATGTATTTTTTCGGCAGATTTAATTATAATTAACAATTTTGAATAATTATATATTCTATCATACTTTTGATTAATATCAGTTAAATCATTAATTTTTGTTTCATTTTGTATTATTTGTGAGACTTTTTCATTAGTACTATTGGAAAATTTTAAAAGTGCTTTGTCAACATCTGAAAAGTCATTTCCTTCTGTCGAAATATCAATTTTATTTTTTTCATCCTTTTGACTATTTTCAGTATTTGTAAAAACCTCTGTACCTCCATAAGTTAACTTTCTTATGTTTTTTAAAAAGCTTATTAATGCATCTTTAAAATAATACAAAATGATTAAAGTGGTTATTGGCCAACTTATTGAACTGATAAAATCTAAAATTTTTTTTTTAAATGGTATATCATAATTATTTAAGTTTAAATCGTTGTATTTTTCCAGTTTCAGTTTTAGGCAACTCTTCTACAAAATTAATTACCCTTGGGTATTTATATGGAGCAGCTACTTCTTTGAACCACTGTTGAATAGATTGTTTCATATCATCTGTAGCTTTATCATTTTTTTTCAAAACAATGTGTGCGCAAACTAGCATTCCTCGTTCTTCATCTGGTAATCCTACTACTGCACATTCTAGTATATCTTCGTGTGTTAAAAGTACACTTTCTACTTCAATTGCAGCAATATTATAGCCTGAAGAAATAATCATATCGTCACCACGAGCCACAAAATAAAAATAACCTTCTTCATCTTGACGGAAAATATCTCCAGTGATGTTCCACCCATTTTCTAAATATTCTTTTTGTTTTTCTTCTCTGTTTAAATATTTACAACCTGTAATTCCTTTTACTGCTAATCTTCCTGGTTCATTTTTTGGTAATTGTTTTCCGTTTGTATCGATAATTTTAGCTTCGTATCCAGTTACTGCTAATCCCGTTGCGCCAGGTTTCATGTTTTCTTCGTTGGAAGAAATGAAAATATGTAGCATTTCTGTTGCTCCAATTCCGTCTATAATTTTTAAACCCGTTGCCTCATACCAATCTTGCCAAACTTTTAAAGGTAAGGTTTCACCAGCAGATACACACTTTCTAAGACTTGAAACATCAAAATCAGTCACTTTTGTAGTGATAATTCGCCAAGCAGTAGGAGCCGTAAAACAAATAGTAATTTTATAATCTTGAATTGCTTTTAAAAGTAAATCAGGGCTTGGTTTTTCGATTAAAAATGTGGAAGCTCCAAAATACATTGGAAATAAAACCAATCCGCCTAAACCGAAAGTAAATCCAAGTGGCGGACTTCCAGCAAACACATCATTTTGATTTGGTTGTAAAGAATATTGAGGAAAAGCTTCGCAAATATTTAAAATATCTTTGTGATAATGCGCAGTCATTTTGGGCAAACCTGTTGTTCCTGAAGTGAAACCAATTAGGGCAACTGAATCTGCTTTGGTATGAAAATTATGAAATGTTTTTGATTTGGTTTCCATCAACTTCTCTAATCCCGAAGTTTCGGGAGAATTTTTATAAAAACAAACCTTTTTTAGAAAACTAGACTTTATTAGGTTCATTTCATCAGATAAATCACTATCACAAAAAGCATGAGAAATTTCGGCGCAATCTATAATTGTTGTTAATTCTTTGGAACGTAACAGAGGCATAGTTGCTACAACAATTCCGCCACCTTTTAACACTGCAAACCAGCAAGCGACCATCATTGGATTATTTGCCGAACGAATCAGTACACGATTTCCTGATTTTAAACCTAAATCTTCAACTAAAACATATGCAATTTGATTGGCTTTTTCGTATAAATCCTGATATGTCCAAGTTTCCTCGAAAGTTCTGATGCAAATGTTATTTCCACGACCTTCAGCTATATGATTGTCGAGTAATTTTTCCACACAATTGAGCATTTCTGGACGATTGAATTGTGGTAAATCTAATAATTTATATTCTGCTTGTAATTCCAAACTTGGTAAACTACTGTGAGCGAAATTATCTTCGTAATGTTTCATAATTTCTAATTACTTCTTATTACTCTTTGGTTTCAATGCTTTTTTCATTCCTTCAACCTGTTTTCTTTCAGAGGCTTTTAACGGATACAAATGTGAAATTCCCATTTTGTATTGATTTGGAATATCAGTTGGTTGAAATTGTTCGTAAGCTTGAGCATTTCTTACAAAATTTGCATCTAATAATAATGGTCTTCCTAAAGCTACTAAATCTGCTCTTCCGTTTAGAATTATCGTATTTATTTGATCAATATCTTGAATATAACCAGCCGTTACAGTTGGAATATGAACTGTATTTCTCACCGCATCTGAAAAAGGTGTTTGCCACATTCTTCCTGTTTGAGGTTTTTGATTGGCCACTGTATTTCCAGTAGAAACATTGATAATATCGGCGCCAGCCGATTTAAAAGCTTCAGAAATTGTAATTACATCTGCTAATGAAATTCCGTTTTCCGCCCAATCTGTTGCTGATATTCGTACAGACATTGGTTTTTCTTTTGGGAAAACGTTTCGCATTTCTTTAAAAACTCGTAATGGAAATTTCAATCGATTTTCGATACTTCCACCAAATTCATCGGTTCTGATATTCGTTAATGGAGACAAGAAAGAAGCTAATAAAAATCCGTGATGTGCTTGCAATTCAATCATGTCAAAATTGGCATCATTAGCATTTTTTGTAGCTTGAACGAATTGAGAAATTATCAAATCCATAACAGCTAAAGTCATTGCTTTTGGAATATTTGAATTCTCATTAAAAGGAATAGCAGAAGCGGAAAGTAATTCCCAACTTGTTCCCGTAAAACTTTCTTCCCATGGTTTTTTTGTCGCGCCTTTTCTACCAGAATGTCCTAATTGCATTCCGATTTTTGTTTGTGTATGTTGATGAATGAAATCGTTAATACGTTTCCATTCTGAAATTTGCTTTTCGTTATAAATTCCAGCACAGCCTTCTGTGATTCTTCCCGTTTCTGAAATGGCGGTCATTTCGGTTAAAATTAAACCTAAACCACCAATTGCTCTTGACGTGTAATGTTGAAAATGCCAATCGTTTACCAAACCGTTTGCTGCGGCATATTGTCCCATTGGTGCCATTACGATTCTGTTTTGCAATTCTAAATCGCGAAGTTGAAATGGTGTGAAAGCGGCTGAGTTGGAAGTTGGAAGTTGGAAGTTGGAAGTTTCAAAAAATTCATTTAAAACTTTATCTGTAAATGATTTGTCGCGCAAGCGTAAATTTTCAAAGGTTACTTTTTTGGAACGGGTCATGCAACCAAACGCAAATTGATAAAATGGATGTTGGCTGTTTCTATCCATGTTTTCGAACCAATCTAGCGAGACTAAAGCCGCATATTGAATCATTTCGACTGTATTTCTTCGCGATTTATCATATTGTTGAAAAGCAGCTTGCACATCGGTTGGATTCGCAATCACCGCATCCGATAATCCGATTGCAGAATCCATGGCAAGTTTCGTTCCAGAACCAATTGAATAATGCGCTGTGGCTTTGGCATCACCTAACAAAACGATATTTTTATGATACCAATTTTCATTAGTAACGTGCGGAAATTGGCGCCAATGTGATTTATTTGAAATTAGTGGATGTCCGTCTAATTCAGCTGCAAATATTTCTGATATTTTAGCAATGGTATATGCTTCGTTGGTGACTTCAAAACCATGTTTTTGCCACGTTTCATCCGAACATTCGAAAATCCACGTACTCAATCCTTCTTGATATTGGTACGAATGGGCTACGATTAAACCATATTCCGTATTTCTAAAAAAATAAGTAAAAGCATCTAGTGGTTTTGTAGAACCTAACCAAACGAAACGATTTTGTTTCATTACGATTTTTGTCCCGAACTCCTTTTCATATTTGGTGCGAATACTACTTCCAATTCCGTCTGAAGCGATAACCATATCAGCGTTTTCGAAGAGAGAAATATCATCTACATTTTGTTCGAAATGCAAATTCACGCCTTCTTCTTGACATCTTTGTTGTAATAATTGCAATAGTGTTTTTCGAGAACAACCACAAAAACCATTTCCAGCAATATTTACACTTTCGCCATCACGAGCAATAATAATATCATCCCAATAAGCAAACTTGCTACGGATTAATTCATAGGATTGCATGTCGCGTTTTAAGAATTCGCCTAAAGTTTCATCTGAAAAAACCACACCAAAACCAAAACTATCATCCGGTTTGTTACGTTCGTATACATCGATTTGACAATGCGGCATTGCTTTTTTGGTTAATATCGAAAAATATAGTCCACCAGGACCACCACCTATTACTGCTATTTTCATATTTTTTTTGGAACGCGGATAAAACTGATTCGCTAAAGCGAAAACGCGGATTATCACGGATTTTTATTGTTTATATTTTTTGACACAGATTGAAGAAATTAGAATATTTTTTTGAATTTCTTAAATCGGTATTTCTTGTTTTATTATTTTTTCATAAAATCAAATGCGCCTTTGCGCAAATTGATGTTATATTCTAGATAGGCTTTTAGGCATGCTAAAAAATTTGACCAGCCGAATGAATTTCCGGAAAGCCATTTTAAACCTGCTTCATTATTTTCCATATTTTTTTCTGAAATTGAAACTAAAGTTGAATTGTTTTCTTTTTCTGAAAGTGTAATTTCTACTAATAAATCAACTCCAGAATTTTCCCAATAAAAAGAAATGTATTTGTTTATTTCAATTTTCTGAACTTTAACGGGACATTCAAAATCGAATTCTGGAAATTTCCAAATTATATTTTTCCCTTCTTCCATAATTCCAGTACTTGTTGCAATGAAATAATTAGACATTTTCTCAGGATTTATAATAGCTTCAAAAACTTCATGAATTGATTTTTGAATTTGCATCGCACATTTTATTTCTAACTTTTCCATAACATTATCTTTTTATCGAGAAAATTTCTCCAAGTTTTGAATAATTGGAACCCGCTAAACGCGCAACTGGTTTGTAAGTATCTAAATTAATTTTGTAATTTTCTAACAATACACTTTCCTCAACATGAAACATCACAATTCGTCCAATAATGATAGTTGCACCACCGGTTTTATGATTTTCTAAATTATAATGATGTACTAATTCGCATTCCATCGTAATGGGACTTTCCTTAACTCTAGGTGGTTTTACTTTTGTAGAAGCAATAGGAGTGAGGTTTGCTAAATCGAATTCACTTTCGTTTGAAGGAATTGGTTGCGAAGTCATATTCATTTGTTCAACCAATTCTTCGGTAACCATATTTACCACAAATTGTTTTGTTGCTAAGACGTTATTTAAAGTATCTTTATTCGTGTCGTTTCCTCTAACGGTCGAAAACATCACGTGTGGTGGATCATCTCCAACAGCATTAAAAAAAGAAAACGGAGCAAGGTTTAAAATTCCATCTTCGCTAATACTCGAAATCCAGCCAATAGGTCTAGGAATTACTGCTCCTGTAAGCAATTTGTAAATGGCAACTTGTTCAAGATTTTGTGGGTCAAATTCCATTATAGTTTTGATGTTGTGTTATTACAAATAAACTAAAAAAAAAGTGGATTTTGAAATATATTGAAGTGAACTTTGTTATAAATTTACAAAAATTCATTTATCAGAAAAAACTATGAGTTACTTTAAAATACAAAACCTAGAACAATACTTCAAACATTATAACAAATCAATTCGAGAACCAAGAAAATTTTGGGGAAAAATTGCATCCGAGAATTTTACTTGGTATCAAGAATGCGAAAAAGTAGTAGAATTTGATATGGCCGAAGCCAAAATAGAATGGTTTAAAGGGGCAAAAGTAAACATCGTAAAAAACTGTATCGACAGACATTTAGCTCGTCGTGGTGAAAAAACAGCTATTATTTTTGAGCCAAATAATCCAAATGAAGAAGCGTTACATATTTCTTATAACGAATTGTATGTAAGTGTTTCTAAAATGGCAAATGTATTGAGAGAGCAAGGAATTACTAAAGGAGACAGAGTTTGTATTTATTTACCTATGATTCCAGAATTAGCTATTACAACTTTGGCTTGTGCTAGAATTGGAGCCATACATTCAGTAGTGTTTGCGGGATTTTCTGCATCGGCAGTAGCTTCAAGAATAAATGATTCTGAATGTAAAATGGTCATCACTTCTGATGGTGGTTTCCGGGGTGAAAAAACGATCGATTTAAAAGGAATTATAGATGAAGCTTTAGAAAAATGTCCTTGTGTTGAAAAAGTATTGGTAGCCAAAAGAACGAATACTCAAATTAATATGAAAGATCGTCGAGACCAATGGTTGCAACCTCTTTTAGACCAAGCATCAGATAATAATGTAGCTGAAATCATGGATGCTGAAGATCCTTTATTTATCTTATATACTTCGGGATCAACAGGGAAACCAAAAGGAATGGTACATACTACGGCTGGTTATATGGTCTATTCTGCTTATACGTTCAAAAATGTTTTTAATTACGAAGAAAATGATGTTTTTTGGTGTACAGCCGATATTGGTTGGATAACAGGACATTCTTATATTCTTTATGGTCCGCTTTTAAATGGAGCTACTACTGTCATTTTTGAAGGAGTTCCGTCTTATCCAGATTTCTCTCGTTTTTGGGAGGTGATTGAAAAACACAAAGTAACTCAATTTTATACTGCTCCAACTGCTATTCGAGCCTTGGCAAAAGAGAATTTATCATACGTTCAAAAATTCCCATTGCAATCCTTGAAAGTAATTGGTTCTGTTGGAGAGCCTATTAATGAGGAAGCTTGGCACTGGTACAATGACCACGTAGGAGGGAAGCGTTGCCCCGTGGTAGATACGTGGTGGCAAACAGAAACTGGAGGAATTATGATTTCGCCAATAGCCTTTGTAACACCCACAAAACCAACGTATGCCTCGTTACCGTTACCAGGAATTCAACCAGTTTTGATGGACGAAAAACGCAACGAAATAGAAGGTAATCAAGTCACAGGAAGTTTGTGTATCAAGTTTCCGTGGCCAGGAATAGCAAGAACAATTTGGGGAGATCATCAACGTTATAAAGAAACGTATTTTTCTGCTTTTCCAGGAAAATATTTTACTGGAGATGGTGCTTTGCGTGACGAAGTTGGATATTACCGAATTACAGGTCGCGTAGATGATGTTGTAATTGTTTCTGGGCATAATTTAGGAACTGCACCAATAGAAGATGCTATAAATGAGCATCCTGCAGTTGCCGAAAGTGCGATTGTAGGTTTTCCTCATGATATAAAAGGAAACGCTTTGTATGGTTTTGTAATCCTAAAAGAAAGCGGAGAAACGCGTGACAAAACAAATCTTGTCAAAGAAATAAACCAACACGTTTCCGACCATATTGGACCAATTGCTAAATTAGATAAAATTCAGTTTGTTTCAGGTTTACCTAAAACACGCTCTGGAAAAATTATGAGACGAATTTTGCGAAA
Organism: Flavobacterium sp.; assembly: GCF_043756175.1. Classification (GTDB taxonomy): domain Bacteria; phylum Bacteroidota; class Bacteroidia; order Flavobacteriales; family Flavobacteriaceae; genus Flavobacterium. Next base: position 25,097 of record NZ_JAYURN010000090.1, on the reverse strand, counting down.
AATTGCGGAAGGAGATTTTAGTAATTTTGGAGATATTACTACGTTATTAAATCCTGAAATTGTCGATGAGATAAAAGATGGGAAGTTGTAGACTTTTATTAATGAATTTTCCAAGTTGAAAGGTCAATGAAAAAAATATAAAACATTAAAATATTGACCTTCTGCTTTTTGTATAATTATTCTTGAACTCTTGTTAAAATCATTGAATTGTTTTCCGAGAAATTTAGTGGCCTGTTTTCGTTAAAATCAGTTCCAATTTTAAAAGAATTATTATCTATTATCTCTGCTATAAATGATAATTTTTTAGTTTTTTCATGACCTTCCAAATGCATTATTAAATCAATATTAATAAGTTTCGTCGAATTATCTATAATATAAGTAATAGTTCCTTTTTTTCCTTTAACATAATAATCTTTACCTCCTAAAATATCATTATTAATTTTTATTGATGCAGTTCCATCTTTTTCAAAAATAAAATACCCAGTTTTATCTTTCTCTTCACCTTTCCATTTTCCTATGAAATTATACTCTTCATTTATATTGTTGGAAAAAGATAAAGCGGTAAAACAAATTAAAAATAATAAGATTCTTTTCATGGTTTGATTTTTCTAATCGTGTAAATAATCAATTTTACTCCATCTTCAATCTACTTTTCAATTTCAAAAATAGCAAAGCAATTGAAAATGAGATATTTGCTGACGTAGCAATATGCGGAGAATCTATTTTATAAATAGATAATAGTTCTACTAATGAAAATTGTTTCGAGTTTTGGTCGATAATTTTACTGTGCATGACTTCGACATCAAATAAATCATTTTTTAGACGACCACTTTGTAATTTAGACAAGTATTCATTAATAATTTCTATATCATAATGAATTCGATGCCCAACCAAAGTAGCATTTCCTATAAAATTTATTAATGCTTCTATAGCCTGAATATCTTGGTAGCTTAAATCTTTACCTTCTAATATTTCGGCTTTGTTTAGTTCGATTTCTAGACAACTTTCTATACGAATCTGATTGTTTTCGATAGCGATGGCGCCAATAGATATAATTTTGTCTTTGGCAGGATTTATTCCTGTAGTTTCTAGGTATAATGCGACTTTCCTTGCAGAAGGCGTTTCAAACCGAACAAGGTAATTTTTCCAGAATTCTGGATAATCTTTGCCTATATTTTTTAACCAATCGAGCATATTACGAAAATTGTGTTAGTTGAAAAGTATCTTTTACAATTTCTTCTAAATCTTTTAAAACATGTAAAGATTCTTTTAGTTTTTCTTTATCTGATTTAGATATGATTTCTAAATCGATATATTCTCCGGAATTGTCATTTTTAAGTCCTTCCAGCGTTCTATATCGTGACAAAAGTAAGAAAGTATCGGCAGCATTCAAATAAATTTCGGTATTTGAAGTATCCTTGATGGCTAATTCTTTGTATCTCGAAAATGTATTGTTAATTCCTTTTAGTCCATGGTGAATAGACAATAAACGAGCAATGTCGACCAATTGATTTATTCCTTTTGCTTTGATATTAAATTTATCTTTATGCGGTCCATCTTCGTCTTCATTAATTTTTTTGAAGAAATTAAGTGGTGCAGGTTTTTTTAGCGCATCATTACCTAAATAATCGAAAAATAGAACTTTATTTTTAAGTTTAAAAATAGTTTCGGTAATACTGTTTTCTAAGTTTTGGTCTCCAAAAACAAACTCATAATCAAAAAATATCGAACAATGTTCATTTGTAAATTCACCTGGAGTATTAATCCAGCTTTCATATTGTTTTATCCATTCAGTCAATGACTTAAAATAATTTTGATTATTAGCATGGTGACCAAAATTACAATGTTTGAATCCAACTATTTCCAAAATTTCATTTACTTTTTTAGTCAATTGATTAAAGTAGTCTTTCACAACTCGAACTTGCTGTATATCTACATCATTAAAAATTAAAAAATTATCATGATCAGTCAATAATAATTGTTCTTTTCGACCCTGACTTCCTATGCTTAGAAACACAAATGGAACAGGAGGGGAGCCCAATTCTAAAATACCCATCTCGATGGCTCTTCGAATAATTGCCAATGTAATCTCGCCAGAAACATTGAATATATGTTGCAAAGGGATATTTTTAGTAACCGCTTGGTGTATAATATTGGCAAGCGTATTTCGTATCGATTTTAATTCAGAAGCATTTGTAGCACGTTTTATTTCTTTAATTAAAACTCCTGGAGAATTGGCCTGAGCCTGAACTAAGTCGTTTTGAGTAATAATTCCTTTTACATCAGTATAAATCGTACCATCGATAGTAACACATAAATGATGTACTTTATGTGAAAGCATTACCAATTGGGCTTCTGCCAGTGAAATATTTTCTGGAACAGTAATGACTGCATGAGTCATAATCTTATCGATATGCGACTGAATGGCATGTTTTCCTGTGGCTACTTTTTCTCTAAAATCAGCATCAGTAACAATTCCTACTAATTTATTATTGTTGTTTACAAATGCTGAATCTAATAAGTTATCCGCCATTAGAGTTGCAACTTCTCGAATGGTTTGGTCATAAGTTACTATTAATGGTTTTTTATTATAATTTAATTCTTGAAAATAAGAAAAATCATTTTGAAATTCTGATAATTGTACAGAATCAGAAATTAGTTTATTACTATTTTTATCAGCTAGGTTATTTGAATTTTGAGCAAAACTTTCTAGTAAAAAATTCAAAACATCGTTATTTTGTACTACAAATGGCTTAAAACTTTCGATAGGAATTGCGTATAAAATGGCTTCCTCATTGGTTTTTGCAGTCATTTGATAATTGTTTTTTGCAAAAAATGGACGCAAACCAAAAACATCACCAGAATAACATTTGTTTAGTAAAGTTTCTTCGGCATCAGAAATTACCGATAAATGTATTACGCCAGAATTCATTACATAAAACACATCTTGTAAATTATCATTAATTTGAAAAAGAGTTTGATTTTTTTCTAAATGAATCACACGTATCGTTTTAGAAATACTTTTTAAATCTTCAAAACTTAAAAAACTAAAAGGTTTATAATCTTTTAAAAAATTGGCAACACTTTCTGCAATTGAATTCTTCATAATAGGATATAAGATTACTATTTTGTAAATTTAGAATAATTCTTTAGAAGAACGAAACCTTATTTTAAATATTCTATTTTACATAATATAAATTATAGTTCAAATCAACATGTTATTATTTATAACTAAATTTGACTTTAAAAAGTAAAACTATATGATTCTATAAAATTATTTATTTATTCAAACTTAGTAGCAAATGGCTTTAAAATTTGATATATTTGCTTACGGTTAACGTTATTTTAACATTTGTTTAGGTGTAAAATAGATTTACTATTTTTTTCCAAATAAAAATTGTAACGAAAATGAAAACAATTCCACCAAAGACAAATGAAACCTCTCTGCATAATTTCCCGATTGTTGCCATTGGAGCTTCAGCTGGAGGACTTGAGGCTGTAACCCAACTTTTGCAAAATCTTTCGCCAACTACTGGAATGGCTTTTATATATGTCCAGCATTTAAGTCCAGATCACAAAAGCATGCTTCCCGCATTACTATCTAAAGCCACCCAAATGGTAGTTCAAGATATTGATGATATGGAAAAAATGATTCCTAATAATGTTTATGTAATTCCTTATAACAAAGAAATTGAAGTTACTGATGGACACATAAAATTAATCCCACGTCCCAAAAAGCGAACCTCAAATTTATCTATTGATTTACTTTTTACGTCGCTGGCAGAAACACATAAAGAAAATGTTATCGGCATCATTTTATCAGGAAATGCTCATGATGGAACGTGCGGTTTAAAAGATATAAAACAAGCTGGTGGAATTACATTTGCTCAAGACGATTCTGCAAAATTTGTCAGTATGCCCCACTCTGCTATTGCTCAAGGCGTTGTAGATTTTATTTTATCCCCCAAGGAAATTGGGTTGGAAATAAACCGAATTAGCAAACATCCTTTAATAAGAAGAGATGCGATAATAAAAGCTGCGGAAGTAGAAATAGAAAACAGTGACCCAGATTTACAAATCATTTTACAACTTTTGCATAAAAGCAAAAATGTAGATTTTAGTCATTATAAAATGAATACCATCAAGAGAAGGATGATTCGTAGAATGCTTATTCATAAAATAAAAACATTAAAAGAATATGCAGTATTACTTCTAAATAGCAGTTCTGAAATCGATTTGCTTTATCAAGATTTGTTAATAAATGTGACTAGTTTTTTTAGAGATCCTGATGCTTTTTCACTTTTAAAAAGCACCATTTTGACTAAATTATTAAACACCAAAACTTCTGGAGAAACGCTACGAATATGGGTTGCTGCTTGTGCTACTGGCGAAGAAGTATATTCGATTGCCATGTCATTATTAGAAATTAAAGATGATACAAGCAATAGCATTCCTTTTCAAATATTTGCTTCGGATTTGAGTGCTGATGCTATAAATCTAGCTCGAATTGGTGAATATTCGCCACATCACTTAACTACTGTTTCTCCTGAAAGACTACAACGTTTTTTTATAAAATCCAAAGGTAAATACCGCATTTCTAAATTATTACGTGATGTTTGCGTTTTTGCTCATCACAATATTTTACGTGATCCTCCATTTTCTAGAATGGATTTTATTAGCTGTCGAAATGTGCTTATCTATTTAGACACAATCGCACAAAAAAAAGCTATTGCTACATTCCATTATGCTTTGAACGATGGCGGTTTTTTGATGCTAGGCAAGTCAGAAACTATAGGAGCATCCGGACATCTTTTTGGAATTACCAATAAAAAATACAAATTATATTCTCGAAAAAATTATTCGGGATTAAAAACCATACCCGATATTACTTCGAGAATAACCCATAATAGTATGCCAAACAAAAACAGTAATCCAGCTTCTTCACTTAAAAAAACATCGAATTCTGCCAATGGAAATGTCGGAATTGCTTTCGATACTGTATTACTCGAAAACTATGTTCCAGCAAGTGTCATTGTAAATTACGACTTGGAAATTCTTCAATTTCGAGGTGCTACTTCTTTGTATTTGCAACATTCGTCTGGGAAAGCCAGTTTTAATATTCTAAAAATGGCTCACATTGAAATTACTTTCGAGTTGCGAAATGCCATTCATCATGCCATAAAAACCCAAAAAACTGTCGTAAAAACTGGTATCGAAATGAACCGTGACAAAATTGGGACTGCTTTGCAAATTGTAAATATCGAAGTTACTCCTATTACTATTGAAGGTGAAGAACCTTTACTGGTTGTCGTATTTACTGGACAAGAAATTACCGAAGTCGAGCATGATCCAATAAAAGCATCAAAAAACAACTCAATTGCTAAAGACAGACGTATAAGAAAATTGGAAGAAGAACTTACCGCAGCAAGAGCTGACATGGGTTCTATAACACATGACCAAGAACTCGCAAACGATGAATTACAGAGTTTGAATGAAGAAATTGTGTCAAGTAACGAAGAATTGCAAAGTTTGAATGAAGAACTCGAAACCTCCAAAGAAGAAATAGAATCTACCAATGAAGAGCTAACAACCAGTAACCAAGAATTACATACACGCAACCAACAAATAGAAGAATTATATACTTACTCCGAGGCAATTATGTCCACAATTCATGAACCGATGCTGGTTCTAGATAAAGACATGAAAATTCGATCTGCTAACAAATCTTTTTGCAAAACATTTCATGTAACCGAAGAGGAAAGTATTGGAGTATCTCTTTATAAACTAAGCAATAATCAATGGAATTTTCAAGGATTACGGGAACTTCTTGAAGATATTGTGCCAAAAAATATTCGTTTTCATGATTTTGAAGTAGAACATACTTTTCCTACAATTGGACACAAAATTTTATTGCTAAATGCACACCGTGTAAGTCAACCAAGCCAAAACGAAGAACTAATTGTACTTACTATTATAGACGTAACTGCTGTACGAAAACTGGCTTTAGAAGTTCAAAAAAAAGACATAAAAATTCTTGAAATTCAAATAGAAGCGGAAAAGAAAGCAATAAAAATCATTGAAGATAGCAATAAACGATATAATATGATGCTCATGCAATCGCCATTTGCCTTTGCTATTTTGAAAGGAAAAGATATGAAAATTATACTTGCCAACGATAGTGTAAAAAAAGTTTGGGGTAAAGGAAATGACATAGAAGGAAAATCATTGTTTGATGTTTTACCAGAAATTGAAACTACCTCATTTCCTAGTTTATTAAATGAAGTATTTACCACAGGAAAACCATTTAATGGATATGAACATCTTGTGTCGCTTTTACGAAAAGGAAAAATTGAAGATGTATATTTCAATTTTGTATATCAACCATATATGGAAGCAGATGAAACCATTTCGGGCGTTACAATAATTGCTTATGAAGTTACTAAGCATGTGCATTTGAAAGACCAATTGATAGAAGCTATTACCAATGCAGAGCATAAAACAAAAATTGCTGAAGACGCACTAAAAGCCAAACAACAATTTTTGTCTAACATGAGTCACGAGATAAGAACACCCATGAACGCCATAATTGGTTTTACTAATGTTTTACTAAAATCTGAATTAAACATCCAACAGAAAGAATGTATCAATGCCGTTAAAACTTCAGGAAATGCTTTGATTGTGATCATTAATGATATTCTTGATCTGGCAAAAGTAAATGCTGGAAAAATGAATTTTGAAGAAAAACCATTCAATTTATCTGAAACAATTACTGAAATCTTTCACTTATTTGAAATTAAATGCCAAAAGAAAAAGTTAGAATTAGAAAAAGAAATTGATAGCAATATTCCAAAAATAGTTTTGGGTGATGCTGTTCGTTTGCGACAAATTATTTTAAATCTAATTAGCAATGCCATTAAATTTACAGAAGTTGGCAATATTACTTTAAGCATAAAAATTCTAAAAGAAGATACAGAAAAAACAACTATCGAATTTTCGTTAACCGATACTGGTATTGGCATTCCAGACAGTAAACTAAAAACTATTTTCGACAATTTCGAACAAGCATTCGACGAAACTTCGAGATTGTATGGAGGAACAGGTTTGGGCCTTGCTATAGTAAAACAACTTGTGGAACAACAAGATGGAACGCTAATAGTAAAAAGTAAATTAGGAAAAGGCTCAACTTTTGGGTTTGTAATGGCTTTCAAAAAAACAAATCAAAAAATACCAATTGAAACATTTATAGAATTAGATAAAAAAAGCATCCATACAAAGGCAAAAGTATTAGTCGCAGAAGATATGGAGCTTAATCAACTTTTAATAAAAATTCTACTAGAAGATTTTGGTTTTGAATGTGATATTGCCGAAAACGGAAAAATTGCTATCCAAAAACTTCAAAACAATAGTTATGATGTTGTATTAATGGACATTCAAATGCCAGAAATGAATGGCTTTGAAGCTACCGAATTTATTAGAAAAGAAATGAAATCTAAAATTCCAATTATTGCGCTAACTGCCGATGTAACAACTGTTGATATCAAAAAATCTTTAGAAGTTGGAATGAACGATTACATTTCTAAACCAATTGACGAAAAGTTACTTCTCAAAAAAATTAACAATCAATTGATGAAATAAATAGTAATTATTTCATCTTTTGTCTTTTTACAACTGGTGACGTATCAGGTTTGTTTTGCAAGAAATAATTAGCCATTAGCTTTTCAATCAATTCATCTTTTGTTAGATGATGAAAAACGGTTTTTATTTTATCTTTCAAATCACTTGATAATTCATGATTTGGTTTGGTTTTGAAGATTTGTTTTGCCCACAAATACGCATTGTTTTCTTCGATACTTTCTGCATTGGGTTTTTGAAACTTTTTGAATTTAATTCCCAAAGCTTTTTCAAAATCTGCAATTTCAGCAATTTCTTCTTGTTGCAAAATAGTTAATGAAAATCCTTCGGCACCAGCTCTTGCTGTACGTCCGCTACGGTGTACATATGTTTCATGAACATCTGGCAAATGATAATTTACCACATACGAAATTTCTTTTACATCGATTCCACGAGCAGCTAAATCGGTAGCAACTAAAATGTTAATATGCCCTGCACGAAACTGATCCATAATTCTGTCACGGATTGGTTGTGTCAAACTTCCGTGAATAGCACCAGATGAAAAACGATTTATCGCTAAATTCTTTGCTAATTTGTTGACTGCAGCCTTAGTTTTACAGAAAATAATACCTCTTTGACCTTCTTTTGAAGTTAAAAAATGCATTAAAACCTCTAATTTTTCGATTGGATCTACTACAATATATTCGTGATTGATACTTGAATTCCCAACAATTTCCATACTAGCACTCACTTGTGTCACTTTTTTTGACATATAGTTTTGTACCAATTGCTTTACTGTTCCTGGCATAGTTGCCGAAAACAACCAAGTTTTTCTATTTTTAGGTAAATCGATAGCAATTTCGTCTAATCCTTCTTTAAGTGCAGTTGCCATTTCGTCGGCTTCATCAAGGATTAAATAGTTAATTTCTTTGATGTTTATAGCGCCTCTTTTGATTAAATCTATCAATCTTCCTGGAGTTGCAACTACGATATGCGTCGTTTGTTGCAAACGTTCTATTTGAGGTTTTATTGGGATTCCGCCACAAACAGAAGCTATAGAAACTTCCGGTAAATATTTAGCAAAACTTTCTAAATTAGTAAATATTTGGTTTCCCAATTCTCTGGTTGGAACTAATATTACAGCTTGTATTTTAGCATTATTTACGTCAACTAATTGCAATAAAGGCAATCCGAAAGCAGCTGTTTTACCTGTTCCTGTTTTAGCCAATCCGATAAAATCATCTTGACTGGAAAGTAAAACTGGAATCGATTTTTCTTGAATTTCTGTAGGAACAGCAATTTTAAGATCGATTAAGGCTTTTAAAATTGGTTCCGATATTCCTAAATTGGCAAATTGTTTTGACATGATAATGTTGTTTTTTAAAAATTAGTTCTTCCGAAGCAGAAACTCCTAGCCCAGATGGAAACGATATCCTTTAGTTTTTTTCTTTAAAAAACTAAAGATAAAGTGAACAGCTGGAAATAGCTCCTAATCTTCTTGCGCAAATAATTTTTCTCTGTATTTTTTTCCTACTAAAAGTAATAATTTTACCTTATAATCTTCAACCAACCATTCGCGGTAGTTTTTGCTACATTGGCTGAGACATTTGGTATATCGTTTCATACGACATTCTATATCGTCATGCAATTCTTTCGATAAATTCTTAGCATCTATAAGCTCTTCCGTGTTATCGACACACATTGCAGCGTGCTGATCAAGTGATTTTTCGAGTACTACTTTCGAACGAAGATTTAATGAAATAGCGAGTTTATGTTCGGCATCAATATCAAAAGTTACTGTTTCAGTTTTACTGAATTTTGCACGCAATTCTGGTGGCATTTGGTATTTGAAATACAACTCTATTTCGGCATCTTCACGCAAATTATCTAGATAATATTCGGGAGATTTAAAAATATGTTGCCAATCGACTGGTTCGCTCCACAGTCCGAAACGTGCAGCATTATTACCTAAATCGATAATTGTAAATTCGTTTTTTGTGGGTAATTTTCGAGAACCACGACCTATCATTTGGTAATATAAAGTGAGTGATTTTGTGGCACGATTTATAATAATAGTTTCGACAGTTGGCTCATCGAAACCTGTGGTAAGAATTCCTACTGAGGTTAAAATGGCATCTGGCGTGTGTTTGAACCAAGTTAAAATATCTTTTCTATCTTCGGCAGAAGTCGTGTTATCTAGGTGTTTTATAGGATAATTTGCTTCTTTGAATGTTTCATAAACATATAAAGAAGTGTTTATTCCGTTATTGAAAATTAAGGTTTTCTTTCCTTTAGATTTTTCTTCGTACGAATGCAATAATTTGTTTTGCATGTCGAGTTGTGAGTACAATTCGTCTGAAGATTTGATTGTATAATCTCCGTTTATTCCGACTTTTAAACTGGATAATCCTACGTCGTAACTGTAAGTATTGGCTTTTGCTAAAAATCCGTTTTCAATCAATTTATTTATAGGATCTCCCACGATAAGTTCCTTGTAGTTTTCATACATTGGTAACTTTACGTTAGAGCTTAATGGTGTTGCTGTAACACCTAAAATAAAGGCGTTTTTGAACGAACCTAAAAGCTTTCGAAACGAATTATAATGCGCTTCATCGATAATAACTAAACCAATATTGTCTATTAGAAGTTTTTCGTCGTTTAGTCTGTTTTTTAAAGTTTCAACCATCGCCACAAAGCACGAATACTCGTCTTGGTCTGGTAATTCTTTAATTTTAGAGTTGATAATCTTGTTTTTTACATCAAAACCTTTAAGCATTTTTGATGTTTGTTTACAAAGCTCGATTCTGTGAGTAAGAACGACTACTTTTTTGTCATAAAGTTCTAAATAACGACGAACAATTTCCGAAAAAATTACGGTCTTCCCTCCTCCTGTTGGCAGTTGATATAACAAATGGTAACTGTTACCCACATTGTTCATTTTGCTAAAAATAGCGTCAATGTCACGAGATTGATAATCGTATAATACTTTTTTCTCTTCTACTTCAAGTTCTAGGTCGTTGTATAGCATACTTTCGGGTCAATTTTTGCAAAAGTACACCATAAAAAGGGTTATTTGGTCATTTTAATCGAAAAATGAAAAATTAATATTCAAATCTTTCTACAATAGCATTAAATTCGTAATGATTGACCCAATTTTGAGCTAGTGTTTCATTTTTTATTGCCACTACTCTACTTTCAAAATCGTTTAAAATTCCTTTTTCAATTAAGAAACTAATCGCCTGATTGAAAGAGGTTAACATGCTTTTGTAAAATAATTCGGCTTTTATTTCTTTTTCTGATGATAGTGTTTGTGCGATTTCGATATTGTATAACATTAAATCGGCAATCATAAAAGAATCGACACCAAGCAAAATAAAATGTTTGATAAATTTTTGCGCTACAGAACGGCGCATTTTAGCTTTTTTTCCTCGAATGGGAAAATATTCGTTCGAAATTTTGAGTTTTGCATCCTTTGCTAAATTATTTTCATTGGGTTTGAATACAAAATCATAATAGGTTTTTACAGGAATAAACTTGTCATATAACTCGATTATTTGCTCTTGAAGTTGCTCCTTGTTTAGTTCCGAAAGGTATTTTTTTAAATCTCGTTTGCTCATTATTCGAATTTATAATACAAATGTAAATTACTTTGGGTTTGGATACTTAAATAATCGTTGATAATTCATAATTTTGCAATCAAATTAATTCATAAAACTTAAAATGCTTAAATTTTTCAAATATCTCGCTCTTACAGAAGGAATTTCTGCTTTGTTATTGTTCTTTTTTGCTATGCCAATGAAATATATTTTTGACAATCCAATTTATGTAAAACATATAGGAATGGTGCACGGAATTTTATTTACGGCATATATTATTATTGCAACGATATTAAAATTTAATCAAAACTGGAGTGTGAAAAAATACGCTGAAATTTGTTTGGCTTCAATTCCTCCTTTTGGCACATTTTATATCGAAAAAAAATACCTGAAAAATGCTTAAATTCACTGAGAAACTATTTGGTTGGTGTGATAAACTTTTAATAAAAATTGGTTTTAACGAAACAATCGCATCGTATTTAGGTTTAATTATCAATTTGATTATTCTTTTTGCAATTTCGTATGTAATTTATCTCATTTTTAGATTTATTTTAGTCACAATAATGGCAATTGTAGCTAAAAAAACGAAAACCAAGTTTGATGATTTATTAGTTTCAAATCAAACAGCAAAATATATTTCGCATCTTATTCCGCTAATTTATATTTATAAATCGGTTCCAATTATTTTAGAAAATTTTAATTCTTGGGAATCCGTTTTCGGAAAATTAGTCGGAATTTATATCATTTTATTGGTTTTATGGATCATTAGAACTGTTTTTAATGCACTTCGAGATCATCTAAAAACGATTCCTGCCTATAGCGACAAACCAATAGATAGTTATATTCAGGTTATTATGATTATCCTTTGGATGATTGGTTTTACCGCTATTTTATCTAAATTATTTGAAATAGAAATTAGAGATCTTCTAACTACTTTTGGAGCAATTTCGGCCATTATATTATTAATATTTAGAGATACTATTTTAGGTTTTGTAGCAAGTATTCAGGTTTCGGTAAACGATATGGTTCGTATTGGAGATTGGATTACGATGGACAAATTTGGTGCCGATGGTGATGTTATCGAAATAAATTTAGCTACTGTAAAAGTTCGAAATTTTGACAATACAACCACTACAATTCCTACTTATAGCTTAATTTCCGATAGTTTTAGAAACTGGCGTGGTATGCTAAATGCCGATGGAAGAAGGATAAAACGTCATATTCTGATAAAATCCAGTAGTATTCGTTTTATTAAAGAAGATGAGTTAGAAGATTTTAAACAAATACAACTGATAAAAACCTATATCGAAAAAAAACAAGCCGATATAAACAAATACAATTCACAATATAATGTTGACAAAACATTATCGGTAAATGGTAGAAATTTGACGAATTTTGGACTTTTTAGAAAATATTTAACCAATTATTTAGAAAATTACCCAAGTTTGAATAAAGATATGATATTGCTTTGCAGGCATTTACAACCAACGGCTCAAGGAATTCCGTTAGAAATTTATGCTTTTACGAGTGACAAACGTTTTGAAAATTACGAATATATCATGAGTGATATTTTCGATCATATTTTAGCTTCTGTTGTTTATTTTGATTTAGAAATTTTCGAAATGCCTTCGGGAAAGAATGGTTTTACGGATGCTTAGGTTTTTTTATGACAAATCTTGAAACGACATCTTGGATTTTTTTAGCGTTAGCAATTTCTTCTCAAAAAGCACCCATTGATTATAATGGGATTTCTCAAATTGCTGATGGAATAAATCATTCCGTTCCGACTCAAAAAGAGATGCAGAATTCATTATCTTGGCTGATAAATCAAAAGTTTATTTTAAAGGTTGACGAAAAATATTTGCTAACAGAAGCTGGAAATAAAATTTTTACAATAACTCAAAACGAATCCAAAACGCTTTTGAAGATTTGGAAAAACATTGAAGATATATTTAATGAATTAAAAATCATAGAATAATATCAATTTTCGAGCTATTAAACTATTTTATCCTATTTCTCACAAATTCTATTTCAGTTTTTCCATGTGCTTTTGGCTTGTCATTTTCGCCTGAACTTATTATTGTTATTGAATCTATTGTGATAATCGTTTCGCAAAAAAACTTGTATAAATTACCAAATTTTGGTACATTAGCAAAAAAAAATACTATCTAATCGCTCAATCATGGGAAAGAACACATCTATATCTTTAGGTAATCATTTCGAAACTTTTGTCGAAAAAAGTATTTCAAAAGGTCGTTTTCAAAATGCAAGTGAAGTTATTCGCGCCGGACTAAGAATGCTTGAAGAAGAAGAAGATAAAATACTTGCTTTAAGAAATGCGCTTCAAGAAGGTATTCAAAGCGGAATTGCTAAAGATTTTGATCCAAAGAAACATTTAGAAATGTTGCAAACAAGCAAAAGAAAGTAAATGGCTAAATACTATTTGACCAACAAGGCTGTCGAAGATTTAGCAGAAATTTGGTATTATACTTATGACGAATGGTCAGAAAAACAAGCCAACAAATATTACAAATTCTTATTGGAGTCGTGTCAGGAAATAGCGAATAATCCTAATTTTGGTAAACATTATGAAGAGGTACAAAAGGATTTATTAGGTTTTAGAAGCAATCATCATATTATTTTCTTCAGAATTATTTCACCAAAAGAAATTGAAATCATAAGAATACTTCATGAGAGAATGGATTTAAAATCAAAACTCTAAATCAAAACCTCAAATAACAGCATTTTACAATATTGCTGTGTATTAATAGCTATTTTATCCTATTCCTCACAAATTCTATTTCCGTTTTTCCGTGAGCTTTGGGTTTTCCATCATCACCTAAACTGACCATTGTTATCGAATCTATTGTGATAATCGTTTCTCTTGTCATGATGTTTCGAACTTCACATTTTAGTATTAATGACGAATTACCAAACTTAACAACATCTAACCCAATTTCGATTATATCACCTTGTTTGGCAGAACTAATAAAATTTATCTCCGACATGTGTTTAGTAACTACTCTCGGATTTTCTAATTGAACTATCGAATATAAAGCCGCTTCTTCATCTATCCAAGCTAATAGTTTTCCTCCAAAAAGAGAATGATTCGGGTTTAAATCTTCTGGTTTTACCCATTTTCTAGTATGAAATCTCATATTTTAAATATTTTTAAAGCTTTTTCTATAATATCTTGATGATCGAAGGCTAAATTAGGTAATTTATTTAAAGAAAACCAAGCCACTTCTTTAGCATCATCGGAAGCAATGGCAATGGTGTTTTCTGGAACTTCTCCAAAATAAGCGACAGAAACCATGTGTCCTCTAGGATCACGAAATGGCTTACCAAAAGCACCAAATTGTTGCAACGAATCAATTTTTATTTGTGTTTCTTCTTCTAATTCTCGTTTTGCTGCGACTTCTAAATCTTCATTTTCATCTACAAAACCACCAGGTAATGCCCAACAATTCTGAAATGGTTCATTTTTTCTTTTTATTAAAAGTAATTGATTATCAGTCGTTTTTTTGACAATAACAGCATCTACCGTGACAAATATTTTTGAAGTTCTCATAATTATCTTTTCAACACTAAATTACTAATAACTTTTAGATTTTAGCCACAAATAAGCATCGATAATTTCTTAATTTTAAAAGAAAAACAAATGGAAAATCGTGATACAACAATTTTTGATTTAAGAGGTGGCACTTTAGGAATCGTAACGCCACAATCATCGGAAGAAGAAGCTTTTCAGAACATTACTTTGCGACCTATTTTAAAATTGCAAAACGATTTACTTATTCGAGTGTTTATTAACTATGCTCAGAAGCAAAAGAGTGTTTTCTTCGCCTTATCGCCCGAAAAGAAACAAAGCTATATCGAAAATGTGATTCAAAAAGATATAAAATTTAGAAATTCGCTAAAAGGAATGGTTATCGGATTTTTTACGGTTCATGAATACCAAGATTATATAAAAAATTCATCAAACTTAAACAAAAGAATGATGAATTTATTAGTGGAAAGACTAAAAAGCCAGTTGCAATTATTGGAAGAATAGTCTTAAAAATTACTTGTTTCTCGATTCTAAAACATTAACCACGTCTTGTAATTTGAATCCTTTTGCCTGCAATAAAATGAGATAATGAAAAAGTAAATCGGCACTTTCGCTCACAAATAGAATGTCGTTGTTGTCTTTGGCTTCAATAACAACTTCTATTGCCTCCTCACCTACTTTTTGGGCAATTTTATTAATGCCTTTCTGAAACAAACTAGCAACATAACTAGTAGATGAATTAGCTGTTTCTTTTCTCTCTCTAATAGTTTCTTCAAGTTTTAATAAAAAACTAAAATTTTGATTTTTAGATTCTTGCCAGCAATTATATGAACCAGTATGACAAGTATTTCCTTCTGGGTTTACTTGAACTAAAAAAGTATCATTATCGCAATCTAGTTTAATAGTTACAAGGTTCAAAAAATCACCACTCTCTTCTCCTTTTGTCCATAATCTATTTTTTGAACGGCTAAAAAAAGTAACTTTTTTTGTTTCTACTGTTTTATTATAAGCTTCTTGGTTCATATAACCGAGCATTAAAACTGTTTTAGAATTACTGTCTTGAATAATGGCCGGAATTAATCCGTCTGCGTTTTTTTGAAAGTTTGGTTTCATATTATTTTGTTTACTATACCTGACAGGTTTTAAAAACCTGTCAGGTATATATGATTAAATTCTAATTTTTATATTATTTCTATTTAATTCCTTTTTTAGCTCTAAAATCCCAATTTCTTGAAAGTGAAAAACACTGGCAGCCAAAGCAGCATCGGCATTTCCTACAAGAAAAGCATCGGTAAAATGTTGTATTGTTCCTGCACCACCAGAAGCAATAATTGGAATATTTACAGTTTGTGATAATTTGGCTAAGGCTTCATTTGCAAAACCATTTTTAGTTCCGTCATGATCCATCGAGGTAAAAAGAATTTCTCCAGCACCACGAATTTCGACTTCTTTTGCCCAATCGAATAAATCTATTTCGGTAGCTACTTTTCCGCCTACGAGATGTACTTTCCAATTTCCGTTAATTTGCTTGGCATCGATAGCAACAACAATGCATTGGCTTCCAAAAGCCGAAGCCAAATCGTTGATTAATTGCGGATTTTTTACTGCCGATGAGTTAATAGAAACTTTATCGGCTCCATTTTTAAGCAATATTTTGACATCTTTTACAGACGAGATTCCACCGCCAACAGTAAACGGAATATTGATGGTTTCGCTTACTTTTCGAACCAAATCGACTAATGTTTTTCTGTCTTCTTCAGTGGCAGAAATGTCAAGGAAAACCAATTCGTCTGCTCCTTCCTCAGAGTATTTATTGGCTAATTCTACTGGATCTCCAGCATCTTTTAAATCTAGAAAATTGACACCTTTTACGGTTCTTCCATTTTTTATATCTAGACAAGGAATTATTCTTTTTGTTAGCATTTCTTATTTATTTAGAATAAAATTTTCCAATTGTTTTAATGTAATTCGGTTTTCGTAAATTGCTTTACCAATAATTGTTCCTTCGCAACCTAATTCGGCTAATTTTGGTAATTCATCAAAAGTGGAAATTCCTCCAGAAGCGATCAATTTAATTTCTTTAGTTTTCTGTAAAATTTTAGCATATAAATCGAAACTTGGACCTTCCAACATGCCGTCTTTACTAATATCAGTACAAATAACATACTTAATTCCTTGATTTTGATAGTTTTGAATAAACGGAATTAACTCCTCATTACTTTCTTCTAACCAACCTGAAATAGCCACTTTTTCGTTATTGGCATCGGCTCCTAAAATAATTTTATCCGCTCCGTATTTAATAATCCATTCGTTAAATACATCAGGATTTTTAATAGCAATACTGCCACCTGTTATTTGATTAGCACCAGATTCGAAAGCAATTCGCAAATCGTTATCTGATTTAAGTCCGCCACCAAAATCGATTTTCAGAACCGTTTGAGAAGCAATTTGTTCCAAAATTTTATAATTTATAATTTGGCTAGACTTAGCACCATCTAAATCGACCAAATGCAAGTATTGAATACCGTGTGCTTCAAATTCTTTGGCAACTTCTAATGGATTTTCGTTATAGATTATCTTCGTATTGTAATCGCCTTTGGAAAGTCGGACACATTTTCCGTCGATGATGTCTATGGCTGGAATTATTCTCATTTCTAGATTTTAGATATTAGATTTCTGATTTTAGATTTAAAAAATTAAATAGAATTTGTTCTCCAATTTTTCCGCTTTTTTCTGGGTGAAATTGTACTCCGTAGAAATTGTCTTTTTGTAATGCCGATGAATATTCCGTTTCATAATTTGTAAAAGCAATGGCTTCGGCACATTTTGGAGCATAAAAACTATGAACTAAATACATATATTCGTTTTCAGAAATTTCTTCAAACAAACTAGATTTCAAATTATAAATGGTATTCCAACCCATTTGCGGCACTTTTACTTTATTGGAAAATTTAATAATATCGATATCGAAAATTCCTAAACCTTTTGTATTTCCTTCTTCAGACGAGTTACACATGAGTTGCATGCCGAGGCAAATTCCTAAAACGGGTTGTTTCAGCTTTGGAATTATTTTGTCTATTCCGCTATCTCGGAGTTTTTGCATGGCAGAACTTGCTTCTCCAACTCCAGGAAAAATAACTTTATCTGCTGATTGAATTTCGTCAATATTATTTGACAAAATACCTTCGTAACCTAATCTTTGCAAGGCGAATTGAATGCTTTGAATGTTTCCTGCTCCGTAATTTATAATGACTATTTTCATGTTATAACATTCCTTTTGTACTCGGTAAAATCATTTTTTCTGAATCTCGTTTTACTGCTGCTTTTATCGCTTTTGCAAAAGCTTTAAAAATAGCTTCAATTTTATGGTGCTCATTAGTTCCTTCAGCCTTAATGTTTAGATTGGCTTTTGCTCCATCAGAGAAAGATTTAAAGAAATGAAAAAACATTTCGGTTGGCATTTGTCCAATCATTTCACGTTTGAATTCGGCTTCCCAAACCAACCAATTTCGTCCTCCAAAATCGATGGCTACTTGTGCCAAACAATCGTCCATGGGCAAACAAAATCCGTAGCGTTCTATTCCTAATTTATTTCCTAATGCTTGTGCGAAAACTTCTCCTAAAGCGATGGCTGTGTCTTCAATTGTGTGGTGTTCGTCAACTTGCAAATCACCTTTAACAGAAATCTCCAAATCCATTTGTCCGTGGCGAGCAATTTGATCTAACATGTGGTCGAAAAAAGCGATTCCAGTATCAATTTTACTTTTACCAGTTCCGTCAAGATTTAATAGAATACAAATATCGGTCTCATTGGTTTTTCTTACGATAGAAGCGGAACGATTTTCGAGTTTCAAGAACTCATAAATTTTTTGCCAATCGTTGGTTTCTAAAGCGATATATGGGTTTAACTCTTCTTTTTTTACCGATATTTCTCCTGTTCCCAAATTAGTATCATCATTGATAAAAATAGCTTTTGAACCAAGGTTTTTCCCTAATTCGACATCCGTTAATCGGTCTCCAATGACAAATGAATTTTGTAAATCATAATCATCAGAAAAATAATCGGTTAGCAAGCCCGTTTTTGGTTTTCTAGTATTGGCATTTTCTGAAGGAAATGTTTTATCGATATACACTTTATCAAAAATTACGCCTTCGTTTTCAAAGGTTTTCATAATGAAATTATGTACAGGCCAAAAAGTATCTTCAGGAAAAATAGCCGTTCCCAAACCATCTTGATTCGTAATCATAACCAATTCGTAATTTAATTCTTGAGCAATTTTACTCAAAAAAGGAATACATTTTGGATAAAAAATCATTTTATTGAAACCATCAATTTGTTCATCGATAGTTTCTTTAATTATTGTTCCGTCTCGGTCTATAAATAATACTTTCTTATTCATCATACTAATTTTAAAACAGTTATTAATTTTTCATTTTCTTCTTTGGTACCAATAGTAATTCTTAAACAATTTTCGCACAAAGCCTGATTGCTTCTATTTCTAATGACGATTCCTTTTTCGATTAGTTGATTGTATCTTTTGTTGGCATCATCTACTTTTATCAGAATAAAGTTAGCATCCGAAGGATATATTTTTTCTATATATGGTATTGAAACTAAAGATTCAACCATTTTTTTTCGCTCACTTATAATTTTTTTCACTTGAAAATCGAGTGTTGTTTGCTCTAATTTTTTTAAAGCCGCTTCTTGTGATAAATTATTGATATTATACGGTGGTTTTATCTTATTTAATATCGAAATTATTTCTGTAGAAGCATACAAAATTCCCACTCTTAAACCCGCCATTGCATATGCTTTAGAAAGTGTTTGCGTGATGACAAGGTTTGGATAATCGTTTATTTCTTGCAACCAACTTGCATTTTTAGAAAAATCGATATAGGCTTCGTCTATAACTACCAATCCGTTAAAGTTTTTCAACAATGATAAAACAGCTTGATCATCAAAAGAATTTCCTGTTGGATTATTGGGAGAACAAAGGAAAATAATTTTTGTGTTGGCATTTATATTTTTTACAATATCATCAATTTTAGGTTGAAAATCAGTAGACAATAAAACTTCTTTGTTTTCGATAGCATTAATATTGGCCAAAACACCATACATTCCGTACGTTGGCGGAAGCGTAATTACATTGTCGACATTAGGTTCACAAAATGCTCTGAATACTAAATCCAGTACTTCGTCACTCCCATTTCCTATCAAAATTTGATTTTCATTTATCTTATTTTGCTGTGATAAAAAACCTTTCAATTTCTTTTGTTGCGGATCTGGATATCGATTAATTCCATTAGAAAACGGATTTTCATTGGCATCAAGATAAACCATGTTATGAGTAAAATCTTTAAATTCATCTCGTGCAGAAGAATAAGATTGCATATTTTTTATATTTTCCCTAACGAGATTATTGATATTGAAATTATTCATTTTCTATTGCTTTTAATCGTAATGAAACGGCATTTTTATGCGCTTGTAAACCTTCAGCTTCCGCCATGATTTCTATAGCAGAGCCAATGTTTTGAATACCTTTTTTAGATATTTTTTGAAAAGTCATCGATTTCAGAAAACTATCTAAGCTGACACCTGAATAATTTTTTGCATAACCGTTTGTTGGTAAAGTATGATTCGTTCCAGAAGCATAATCTCCGGCACTTTCGGGTGTATAATTTCCTATAAAAATAGAACCTGCATTTTGAATATTATCGATATAAAAATGGTCTCTTTTAGTACAAATTATAAAATGCTCTGGTGCATAGTCATTAATTAAATCTAAAGCAATTTCATCATTTTCAACGTAAATTAGTTTAGAATTTTCGATAGCTTTTTGTGCGATATTTTTTCTTGGTAAAACTTCCAATTGCTTGTTGATTTCAATTTCGACAGCTTCTATCAATTCTTTTGAAGTCGAGACTAGAATCACTTGGCTATCTGTTCCGTGTTCTGCTTGACTTAATAAATCGGAAGCTACAAAACTTGGAATCGCAGTATCATCTGCAACAATAAGTAATTCGCTTGGACCAGCAGGCATATCGATAGCAATTCCAAATCGTGTAGCAAATTGTTTTGCAACTGTTACAAACTGGTTTCCAGGTCCAAATATCTTATATACTTTTGGAATAGTTTGTGTACCAAAAGTCATTCCTGCTATGGCCTGAATTCCTCCTACTTTTAGAATTTTTGTTACACCACACAAATTGGCAGCGTATAAAATAGCAGGATTTATTTTACCTGATTTATCTGGAGGTGAACACAAAATAATTTCTTTGCAACCCGCAATTTGAGCAGGAATTGCTAACATTAAAACGGTTGAAAACAAAGGTGCAGTTCCGCCAGGAATATATAATCCCACTTTCTGAATTGGACGCTTTTCCTGCCAACAATTTATACCTTCGGTCGTTTCGACTTCTATTTTTGAAGTTTTTTGAGCCGTGTGAAATTTTTCAATATTCGACTTAGCTAAAGCAATGGCTTGTTTCAATTCTGTTGAAACTAAATTGATTGCTTCAATAATTTCTTCATTAGAAACTTCTATATTTTCTAAAACGATTCCATCAAATAAAGAAGTATATTTTGTTACTGCAATATCCCCTTTTTGTTGTACTTCTTTGAAAATTCCTTTTACAGTTTCTTCTATTTCATTGAAAGATTGTGTTGGTCTTTTTAGAATTTCTGACCAAATTTCTGGTTTTGGATTGTATATTTTATTCATTCTATTGCAATTTAAATAACCATTTTTTCAATTGGACAAACAAGAATACCTTCGGCGCCAGCGGCTTTCAATTTATCGATTACTTCCCAAAATTGATCTTCGTCGATGACAGATTGTACACTACACCAACCTACTTCACTTAATGGCACCACTGTTGGGCTTTTTAGAACAGGTAAAATCTCTGTTATAGCCTGTATTTTTTCGTTTGGTACGTTCATCAAGATATACTTTGCTTTTCTAGCTCTAAGTACCGATTGAATTCTGAATCTTAATTTGTCTAATATTTCTTGTTTTTCAAGGGTAATTAGTGGTGAAACAGCGAGAACAGCTTCACTTTTCATGATGACAGCAACTTCTTTCAAATTATTTTTAAAAAGAGTACTTCCGCTAGAAACAATATCAACAATTGCATCTGCGAGACCAATGTTTGGAGCAATTTCGACTGAACCCGATATTTCGTGTAAATCGACTTTTATATAGTTATTTTTAAAATAATTTAAAGTTGTATTGGGATAAGAAGTTGCAATTCGCATCTTTTTTAAATCATCTAATGACTTGAAATTAAAAGATTTAGGAACTGCTACAGAAACTCGGCATTTTGAAAATCCTAATTTTTCGGCAATTTTGATATTTCCTCCTTTTTCGACTAAAATATTATCCCCAACAATAGCAATATCTACAACACCATCTATTAAATATTGAGGAATATCTGAGTTTCGTAGAAATAATACCTCTAGCGGAAAATTGGAGGCAGATGCTTTAAGTTGGTCGTTTCCATTGTCGATTGAAATGCCACAATCTTTTAAGATTTTTAAGCTATCCTCGTTGAGGCGACCTGATTTTTGAATTGCAATTTTTAAAGTACTCATTTTTTTTGTTTTGATTAAATATTAAGAATGAGTACAGTTTGGAGTAAATAAAAAACCCGTTTGATGTACTCAAACGGGTTTTAGAATATAGTGATTTACACGCATACCATTAACACTTCGCCTGAGAGCAAATATGAAAATGATGATGATGTAATTGATTTAGAAACATTTTTGTTTTTTTAATACTTTGCAAATATATGCTTAAATAAAAATAGAAAACAAATTATTTTTTATAAATTTTAATAATTTATGATTTGTTTAATCTTTATTATCTCCTTCAGTTTCAGTATTTATTGAAGTTTGTGTTGCATTTTCTCTAATTTCAGTATGACGTATTTCGCCTCCAGATGTTCCTACCGATTTAGATAGTATTACCGCAACAACAGAAATAGTTATTACTAAATAGGCAACCAAAAGTGATTTAGAGTGTCTTTTGTAATTGGCATATAATCCTAAGATAGATGTCAATCCTAGTAGGTAAAATATTTTCATGAAACTTTCAGCCAGTTCTTCGTGTTCATGAATTAAGTCATCTGAAATTCCTAGATTTTCTACAATATCTTCTGCTTTTTCTCCAGTAAACATAGACACTTTGCCCATTATCATACAAAAAACAAAAATAATGTATGCTGTATTTATAAGCAATGGATTCTTTTTTATAATTCCAAAAAGCAAAATTCCAATTCCAAAGAATAATCCGATTATTGGAAAATGGTTTACTAACAGATGTAAATGTGCGTCGTTCATATTTTTTTATTTAAATATAGAAAAAAATCACAACATTCCGTTGTATTTTCTAACAAACCATTCTGTAGCAAGCGTAATTGCTAAAAGAATAAGCAACCAAATTGAATCTATTAAAGGAGATTTTTTAACTATTTCTTTCTGAACAGCTGGAAAACTTTCTTTTTTAAGTAATTCGGTAATTAATTTATCTACTTGAGTTGGGTAAAATATTTTCCCGTTTGTATTTATTGCCAATTGAGATAAACGGGAAACATCAGGATTAACAAACTGTTTTTCAATTTCGAAATCTAAAACTTCAAAATTACTTGAATACGAGGCTTTCGAGTTATTTTCTTTGACAGTAAAACTATAATTTCCTGCATCTAAATCTTCTAGATTTACTTTATATTCTCCATTTCCTTTTAAGAAATCATATATTTTAGTAACGTTTGTCTTCTTGTTTTTTAATTGAATGGTAAGTTGTGCATTTTCTTCAAATTCATAATTTTTATTAAAATATTGAGCAGAAATCTCGATATTTTCTCCAGAATTATAAAAACTTTCGTGATTTACAATCAGTGATTTTTTTGAAGCATTAGAAGCTAAAAACTGAATGATTTTATCCATAAAAACATCAAAATGTTCGAAAGATTTAGTCTTTACATGACTTTCTACACGCCATTTCCATATATTTTCTCCGAAAAGATAGGCATTTCGTTTTATTCCATTTTCAGCGAAAGTAAGTAATGGATTTTCAGTTTTAATATTTCTAATTTGCGATTGCAATAAAGTATTTACATTTCCTTTAATATCTATATTTCCAAACGAATTTTCTAAAGGTGGAAACTGTTCAAAACCAATATTATCTATTGCAAACGAATTAAATTGAGGATTAAATTCAGCTGTAAAATCTTCTTTCTGTCCAGACATTCTAAACTCCAATTGGTTTTGATATTGATTCAAAATTGCATAATCTGTACTTAAACCTGTAATCACAAAAGAGTTTAATTGTAGACTTTTATTTTGTTCTAAAACAGATTTAAATTCTGCATTAGGCTGATACAAAATTAAAATAGTATAATCTTGTAATGATTTAATTTGTTGTGGTTTAAGAAATGTTACTTTACGTTGCACATTAGACTCTATAGCTCTTTTTACAGCACCTAAATCAGGATGATTTATTGATGAAATTAGAGCAATTTCCGATCGTTGATCTATTACTTCAACAGCAAAATTGGTAACATTATTGTATTTGTTTTTCTCTGCTTCAGAAGTAGAAATAATAGCTTTATAAGTATGAACTCCTACTCTATCAGCGTTTAATAAAACTGAAATTTCTTGCGATTTTTTATTAGCAGAAAACGAAACAGTTTGTTTGTGAATGGTATTATTTTCTTGCTGAATACTAAAAGTGGTATTTATTGCTTTGTTTCCGTTGTATTGGAGAAAAACTTCAACAGGATATTTATTTTTCAAGAATGCATATTTATTTACATTCAACTGATTAATTTTTAAATCTAAAAAACTTGTTGTATCTCCTAAAATCAACGGATAAATCTGATTATTCTGCGGAAATGAATATACATAATCGCTACCAATAGTTTGATTTCCGTCTGATAGTAATACAATAGGAAAATTTTGATTGCGATATAATTCCTTCAAATTTTGAGCAACTTTATGAATATTAGATTGTTTTCCTTTAAAATCTAATGCTTTTCCTGAATAAAAATCATCATCAAAACTAAACAACTGAACATCATATTTGTCTTTCAATTGACTATTTTCGGATAATTTTTGAGAGATTTCTTTAGATACATTCTCTTGTTTTAATTCTGAAATTGATTGAGAATTATCTACAACTATTGGCAAAGGTGTTTTACTAGTTTCGTAAGTTTTTCTTGATATGATTGGATTAATCAATAATAAAAGAATCGAAAAAATAGTTATAAAACGCAACAAAGCCAATAAAATATTGACTTTGTTGTAGTTTTTATTTTTATAAAAATATTGATAAAACGACAAT
>NZ_JAYURN010000089.1:0-40254 GCF_043756175.1 Flavobacterium sp. | reverse complement strand
CTCTTTGTTGTTATAATGCCGCAGGTACTTTACCCCAGTTTATGCCTCTTTTTATTCGCAAAAGTTGAGTTTCGGTAACTTTGTTGCGTTTTGCTAATTCCCTCAAAGATACACCTTCGTTCATTCTTTTTTTCAAAATCATGACCTGTTTTTCAGTGAGTTTTGTATTGTTTCTTTTTGTAGGGCTAACAAGAACTTTTGCTTTAGCTTTTATTACAAAAGGGCTGTTTTTTTGATGCAATGTGTTTTCCTCTCTAGACATCCATTTCAAATTAGAATGATGGTTGTTTAGTTTGTCATAATCTATGTGGGCAACAAGATTTTTATTTTCAGTAGGTTTTTCTAAAAAATAAATAGCAACCAATCGGTGTGTTAAACTGCCATAAAAACGTTTTCTTTTTTGTTCCCTTTTCTTGTAATTTTTAGTATAGTTGGTTTTAATTGTTTTGAGTAATTTCTCAGTTTCAATAATTTTTTCTGCAAGAAGAGTATCTGGTTTTTCTGCTAAACTTACTAGTTCTACCATCGATGCTATTTCCAGATTCAAAACCTTTATATTTTCTCTAATAATTGCAAAATAAGCCTGATCTTCTTCTCCAATGGGTAACATGGTGCTTAAATGAACAGATGGATAACCTTCGGTTAATGTTTGCTTTACAATTACAGTTATTCCTTTTAGTTTATTTATTTTTTTGATATTTCCGTAACTAGAAATATATAATTCATATTTCTCTGTAAACGGTGATTTTAGTTCAACTTGTTTCCAAAGTTCTTCGTCATAAAATCTTTTTATATAATTAGTCATAATCTAATGTTTTTATGATTCTTCTTTTTGTCCCATTTTCATTAAATATGCTTTAAGAAAAGCATCAATATTACCATTCATTACACCATCAACATCGCTAGTTTCGTGACCAGTTCTTACATCTTTTACTAACTTATACGGTTGCATCACATAGTTACGTATTTGCGAACCCCATTCTATTTTCATTTTTCCAGCTTCGATATCGTTGCGTTGCTCTTGTTGTTTTTTGAGTTCAATTTCATACAATTGCGAACGTAACATTTGCATCGCTCGATTCCTATTATCGTGCTGTGAGCGTGTTTCGGAGCACTGAATCTGGATTCCCGTCGGTTTGTGTGTCAGTTGTACTTTGGTTTCCACCTTGTTCACATTCTGACCACCAGCACCACTAGAACGAGCCGTTATGATTTCAATATCAGCAGGATTTATCTCAATTTCAATCGTATCATCAACTAACGGATATACATAAACCGAAGCAAACGAAGTATGACGCTTGGCATTACTATCAAACGGAGAAATTCTCACCAATCTGTGTACGCCGTTTTCTCCTTTCAAATAACCAAAAGAATAATCACCTTCAATCTCTAAGGTAACAGTTTTAATTCCTGCAGCATCGCCTTTTTGAAAATTCAGTTCTTTTATTTTGTAACCCTGATTTTCGGCCCACATCATATACATACGCATCAGCATTTCGGCCCAGTCGCAACTTTCTGTTCCACCAGCACCAGCGGTAATTTGCAAAACAGCACTCAAAGAATCTCCTTCGTCCGAAAGCATATTTTTAAATTCGATTCCTTCAATATGAGTATTTGTTACCTCATATTGCTCGTCTAATTCTTGTTCAGTAAGTTCTCCTTCTTTATAAAAGTCGTATGCCAATTGCAATTCGTCGGCCATTTCGACCGCTTTATTGTAATCTTCGACCCATTTTTTCTTCGAACGGAGATTTTTTACGATTATTTCGGCAGCTTTTGCATTGTTCCAAAAATCGGGAGCAAAGGTTTTTTCTTCCTCGTTTGTAATTTCTATTAGTTTTGCATCAACGTCAAAGATACCTCCTTAACGCACCAAGACGCTCCACAATACCTTTTATTTGTTCGGTATTTGTCATAAAATTGTTTAGTTTTGTATTAATTGTTTGAAGCTATTTGCTTCGCCAGTTCGTTTTACTCGTCTCCTGCTATCCGTTACAATCTTTTTATTATTAAAGGAAAAATAAAAAGGATTTTCACTACTATCAGGGCTAAAAAATAAACAGTAATTCATAATTAAGTATCAAAAATAAGAATTATATACCAAATATGGAAATAAATTTAATTAGCGACACCGTTACCAAACCTACACAAGAAATGTTAAACGCTATGTTTACGGCAAAAGTAGGTGATGATGTGTACAAACAAGATCCAACGGTTGTCGCCTTGGAAGAAAAAGTGGCAGCAATGTTTGGAATGGAATCCGCCTTATTTTTCCCATCGGGAACTATGGCAAATCAGACTGCAATCAAGTTGCATACAAATCCTGGAGAGCAAATTATTTGCGACAAATGGTCACATATTTACCATTACGAAGGCGGTGGAGCCTCTTTTAATAGTGGCGTTTCCTGTAACCTTGTCGATGGAAATCGTGGTATGATTACTGCCGATTTAGTCAAAAATGCGATAAACGATCCAGAATTTTACCACGCACCGCTCACGAGTCTAGTAAGTATCGAAAATACAACCAATAAAGGAGGTGGCGCTTGTTATGACCTGCAGCCACTTCGAGAAATAAAACAAGTTTGTTTAGATAATAATCTAAAATACCATCTTGATGGCGCCAGATTATGGAATGCTTTGGTAGCAAAAAAACAATCACCAACACAATTTGGCGAGTTATTCGATACAATTTCAGTTTGTTTGTCTAAAGGATTGGGTGCGCCAATAGGTTCAGTTTTGGTTTCTGACGCAAAAACTATTCACAGAGCATTGAGAATTCGTAAAATTTTTGGTGGTGGCATGAGACAAGCAGGTTACTTAGCGGCAGCAGGAATTTATGCTTTAGACAATCATGTAGAACGTTTGGCAGAAGACCATCGTCGAGCAAGAGAAATTGCACAAGTTTTACAAAGTTTACCTTGGATAGCGCAAATAGAACCTGTAGAAACAAACATTCTAATATTTTCTATCCAACCTTATCTAGATGAAAAAATAATTACCGAAAAACTCAAAGAAAAAGGAATTTATATCAGCTCAATGGGACACGGAAAATTGCGAATTGTAACACATTTGGATTACCGTCAAGTAATGCATGAGTATGTTTTGGAAACGCTTTTAAAATTGAAAATGTAAATTGCGAATTATGAGCTTCAAAAACTCATAATTCGCAATCCATAATTTTTATTTAAACATATCTTCCATGCCTGGAATCATTGGCATGTCTACTTTGGTAACGGCATCAAGTTCAGTTAAGTTTACTCTTGTTGCTTTTTCAATAGCTTTATTTATTACTGTAACAAGATAATCTTCTAATTGTTCTTTGTCTTCAAGCAGAGCATCGCTAACCGAGATGTTTTTTATCGCATTATTTGCAGTAATAGTTACTTTAAGTAATCCGTCAGTACTTTGTTCATCTATAAGAACAGTGTCTAAACGTTTTTTAGTATCTTCTATTTTTTGTTGGGTTTCTTTCATTTTCCCCATCATTGCCATTAAGTCCATGTGTCTTTTATTTTTAATTTAATGCAAATTTAATAATTAAAAGCTAGAGATTCACTGATTTTTAAGTTTAATAAAATTCATAATTTTTACTTTTTGTTCACAATAAATTATTCAATGTTTTAAACTAAATTTGTTTTTCTATATAATTTATAATCCGGATTAACTATGCGTTGGACAATCAAGCCAAAACCTTCAGAAGAAAAAATAAACCATCTGGCGCAAGCCTTAAATATTGAAGATTTTGTAGCTTCATTGCTCATTCAACGCGGAATTGAAACTTACGACCAAGCCAAAACATTTTTTCGTCCCAGTTTAGATGATTTGCACAATCCCTATTTGATGAAAGATATGGATAAAGCGGTCGAAAGAATTGAAAAGGCAATTGCAAATAACGAAAACATCATGGTTTTTGGCGATTATGATGTCGATGGAACAACTGCAGTTTCTTTGGTTTCCTCTTACTTAAAATCCTATTACAAAAACGTAGCAACTTATATTCCGGATCGTTACGACGAAGGTTACGGAATTTCGTTTATAGGAATCGATTATGCCGATGACAACGGTATTACACTTATTATTGCGCTAGATTGTGGTATAAAATCGATAGAGCATGTGGCTTATGCCAAAGAGCGAAACATCGATTTTATTATTTGTGATCACCACCGTCCAGGAGAATTTTTGCCTGAAGCTGTTGCTGTTTTAGATCCAAAACGTTCCGATTGTAGTTATCCTTACGACGAACTTTGTGGTTGTGGCGTTGGTTTTAAATTGATTCAAGCATTAGGTGAAAACCGAAACCAAACAATCGAAGATTTTATTCAGTATTTAGATTTAGTAGCCACAGCTATTGCTGCCGATATTGTTCCTATGACTGGAGAAAATAGGGTTTTAGCAAAATTCGGTTTAGAAGTTATCAATACAAATCCAAGACCAGGAATTCAGGCTTTGATTCAAAATTTAAAAAAGAAAGTACTCACAATTACCGATGTAGTTTTTATCATTGCACCAAGAATAAATGCTGCTGGACGAATAAAACATGGTAATTATGCAGTCGAATTATTAACAGAATTTGATTTGCCACAAGCAGAAGAATTTGCTTCACAAATAGAAATTTTTAATGCCGACAGAAAAGATTTAGACAAACAAATCACTGTTGAAGCATTGCAACAAATAGGAAATAATAAAGCAGAAAATAACTTCACGACCGTTGTTTATCAGGAAGATTGGCACAAAGGTGTTATCGGAATTGTAGCTTCTCGATTGATTGAAACTCATTATAAGCCAACGATTGTTTTTACAAAAAGTGGCGATAAATTAGCTGCTTCAGCACGTTCTGTAAAGGATTTTGATATTTATAATGCATTAGAATCTAGTGCTGAATATCTTGAACAATTTGGTGGACACATGTATGCTGCAGGAATGACTTTGAAAGAAGAAAATTACGAAGCTTTCAAAAATAAATTCGAAGAAGTTGTAAAAGAAAGTATTCATCCAGATTTGCTTATTCCTGAAATTGCTATTGATGCTGAAATTAGTTTATCATCAATAAATGAAAAATTGGTTAGAATTTTAAAACAATTTGAACCATTTGGTCCACAAAATATGACACCAGTTTTTATTTCAAAGAATATAAAAGATACAGGTTATGCTAAAACTCTAGGTAAAGATGAAGAACATTTGCGATTGTTTGTAAAACAAGATAATAGCGAAGGTTTTGCTGCAATTGGTTTTAATTTAGCACAAAAAATGGATTGTATAATCAATAACAAACCATTTGATGTAGTATATTGTATCGATGAAAACGAGTGGAACGGAAACGTAACTTTGCAACTGAGATTAAGAGATTTAAATTAAGAAAAATGAAAGTAAAAAGCATATACATCATACTAATGATTCTTATTGCAATTGCATTATTTTGGAATCAAAATACGGTAAAACCAAGTCTTTGGATAAAAGCTATAGGGATAATTATATTCTTTTACGGTATGATGAAATTAAGTGCAAAAACGCCAAGTAAAAATCAAGATAACGAAGAATAATGTTTGCAAAAGGAGATAACATTTCGGTTTTAGACGATGCCATAAATGGTGTTGTTCTAAAAGTGAACGGAAAAATAATAACGATTGAAACCGAAGATGGTTTTGAACTCGATTATAACGAAAAAGAACTTATTTTGATAGAATCCTCTAGCGATTTGATGCATAATATTTCTAAAACTAATTTTTCAACAGTAGCAAAAGAAAAGGAAATTCCCAAACCAAGAAGTTTTGTGAAGGAGAAAAAATCTAAAAAAGAAGAATTTGTTCTCGAAATAGATTTACATATCGAAAAACTAGTTCCCAACAAACGAGGAATGAGTAATTATGATATTTTAAACATTCAAACTGAAACTGTAAAAAGACAAATGGATTTTGCATTACGTAACCGAATTCCAAAAGTTGTTTTTATACATGGAGTGGGCGAGGGCGTACTAAAATCAGAACTCGATTTTTTATTAGGTCGTTACGAAAACATCACTTTTCAAGATGCAAATTATCAAAAATACGGTGTTGGCGCAACTGAGGTTTATTTTATTCAGAAGAAAAGTAGTTTATAAAGTCGTTATATATTCACCAAAAACAAAATTATCATTCGTTGGATAAATATAGGTTAAAACTCCTTTTTTGAAAGTTGTTTTGTACAAGGTAATAGTATGTTTAAAATGGGTTGCATCTAGGGCAACAGTTTCGACACTTATGATTCCACTAGTTCCAGTCACACCATCTTGTGCAATCCATTCTTCTGTAAGTGTAGGAGTAGAAGGTGTTATTGCAGCACAGAAAAAATTAGTATTTAAACTTCCGTTATAAACCCTATAAACCACTTTGTTTGTTGTTCCGTTAATTACTCGTGTTCTTGGTGATCCAACTACTGAATTTGGAAAAAGTAACGGATCTACATCTAATAACAAAGCATTGTTAGAATTGTATTTAAAAATCAAATTGTTTCCGCCACATTTTTGTGTTGTAGCAAGCGAATAATCAAAATTTAGGTTAATAATCTCGGTTCTATAACTCCCAAATGTGTATGAATCATAAACTATTTGTTTATCTGGAGTTACAAACGTTATGTTTTTAAAAACGATATTGTGGTTATAAGCAACAACCGTAGTTCCGTTAGTGTCTAAAATTTTGATTGTTGTAATTTCTGCAGTTCCGCCAGTTACTGTCCATTCTTCTAAAATAGGAATTGTTGGTGTATCACAAATATTAGTTGTTGAAGTTGTGGTTGCAAATTTTCTGTAAATCAAAGATGTTGCACCTCCTATAGATACAACTCTAGGTGTATTTACTATAGTTTCGGTATTTGGAAAATTAGTTTCTGGAGTATTAAAAATTAAAGCTTCTACATCATTAATTTTGTATAAAACATTCGAACTACTACATTTTTGAACAGTTGCGTTTTCAAAAACGAAATTTTCGGTAATTAAATCACCATCATCGCAACCAGTTAATAATAAAAGACTTATAAATATAGTTAGGAAATATTTCATATGTAGGTAATATTTGTTTTTAATTGGAATATGGTATATTTATGAGGAATCTTCGTTTGTGTTCGTGATTTCGGTATCATAAATATTTCAATGGTATAAATTTTAAACAAAAATAATATTTTTAATTACTAATGAAAGCTTTATTCTTCGATTTAAGAAAAATTAAACAATATTGTTATATTTCCTCTTGTAAACTTCTATTTTTATTTTTTTGAAAGAGGGAACATACATATTTTTTTCAAAAAAAATATGTATGTTTGAGGAAACTAAATCAAACTAAATTTTATTATTTATGACTTCTGAAACAAACAAAACAACAAAGCCACTGATAATTATTGTAGCTTTATTTTTCATCTTCGGATTTGTAACCTGGGCAAACGGTACTTTAATTCCATTTTTTAAACTGTCTTTTGGGTTGTCTAACACGCAAGCATTTTTCGTGACTTTCGCATCTTACATAGCTTATTTCTTTTTGGCATTACCTTCTTCATGGATTTTAAAACAATTAGGATTTAAAAATGGAATTATAGTTGGTTTATTCATATTAGGATTGGGTTCTTTGGTTTTTATTTCCGCAGCAGAATCACGATCTTTTCCGCTATTTTTAGCAGGTATTTTTATACAAGGAGCGGCTTTAGCTTTATTACAAACAGCAGCAAATCCTTATTTAATCATTATTGGCCCAATTGAAAGTGCGGCAAAACGCATTAGTATTGCTGGTATTTGCAACAAATTTGCAGGTATGATTGTTCCAGTAATTATGGGTTCGTTATTTCTAAAAAATGCTGCAGATATTGAAAAAAAGATTGCAGCTTCAACTGGAATTGAAAAAGAAAATATTTTAGCCGATGTTTTAAATAGAGTAAACACACCTTATATTGTTTTAGCTATTATTTTTTGTGCGTTTGCAATATTAATAAAATACACTCATTTACCAG
The DNA here is from genome assembly GCF_043756175.1 of Flavobacterium sp. GTDB lineage: Bacteria > Bacteroidota > Bacteroidia > Flavobacteriales > Flavobacteriaceae > Flavobacterium. The sequence continues at coordinate 32,283 of NZ_JAYURN010000089.1, read as the reverse complement.
AAGTTGAGGTTGAAGAAGATATCATCGATGAAACAAAAGGTGAAGTTGTAAAACATAAGTCTATCTTTCAGTTTCCACATTTGTTTTTAGGTGCATTTTGTATTTTCGTTTATGTAGCTGCCGAAGTAATGGCAGGAGATATTATTGGAGTGTACGGAAAAGCGCTAGGGATTGCTCCGGATACGGCTAAATACTTAACTTCCTTAACCTTATTTAGTATGTTAATAGGTTATGTAATAGGAATTTTTACCATTCCGAAATACATTTCTCAACAAAAAGCATTGAGAATTTGCGCCATTTTAGGAATTGTATTTTGCACTTTGGCATTTTTAACTGCAAGTTCTCAATTGTCAGTTATTTTTATTGCTTTATTGGGTCTATCAAATTCTTTGATGTGGCCAGCCATATTCCCGCTAGGAATTAGCCATTTAGGAAAATTCACCAAAACTGGTTCTGCCATTATGATTATGGGTATTGCTGGTGGTGCTATTTGGCCTTTAATTTATGGTTATTTAAGTGATTTACCAGCTCATGGCGGATTAGGAATACCATTTCATATTGCTTTTTATGTTGCCATACTTCCATGTTATTTGTATATTTTATTTTTTGCAATAAAAGGTCATAAAATAGGTATTGAACACAAATTTAATTGATTCTTAAACCACTAAGAAAATTCTTAAATATATATTAATATTAAAATTCGGAAGAAGGTAATTCGTTACTTTTACTCCGAATTTTTTTTATATGCAAATCAACAAATATTATTTATCGGCATTATCCTCTTTTGTAATTTGGGGTTTTTTTAGTTTAGCACTAAAACCGTTACACGATTATCCTTCCTTGGATATTTTATTTTATAGGGTTTTTTATGCCGCAGGATTATTGCTAATCATCAATCTTTTTTTTAGAAAAGAAAAACTAAAAACCGACTGGAAATCGTTCATTACTTTAGAAAAGAAAGAGAAACTAAATACAATTCTACTAACCGTTCTTGGCGGTTTTTTACTCATCTTCAATTGGTTTTTGTTTATGTATGCGGTAAATCATGTTAGTCTAAAATCGGCATCATTTGCGTATCTAATTTGTCCTATTATAACCACTATTTTAGCCTATTTTATTCCCAAAGAAAAGCTGAGTAAATGGCAGTGGTTTTCAGTATTCTTATGTGTAATTAGTTGCGGAATATTATCTTACGGAGATCTGAACGGGCTTATTTACAGTTTGATAATTGCTATTTCTTTTGCCTTGTATTTAATAAGTCAACGAAAAAACAATAAGTTCGATCGATTTGTAGTATTGACAATTCAATTGCTAATTGCATCACTAGTTTTGTTACCATTTTTCCCTGTTTATAGAGCAGAAACTCCTACGGAACCAATATTTTATATTCTGATGATTGTAATTGTAGTATTGTTTACAATTATTCCATTATTTTTAAATTTGTTTGCACTTAAAGGCATGAATTCTTCAGCAGTTGGTATCTTGATGTACACCAATCCGATGATAAATTTCTTATTGGCTATTTTTTATTTCAAAGAAGAAATCAATTCGACACAAATTATCTCTTATTCATTGATTTTAATTTCTGTTGTTATATTTAATGAGAGGTTTTTGGAAAAAAGGACTAATTATTTGTCTTTGGTATCTACTACATAAAAAGTGGAATCATCAAATTCTTCAGGAATGTATAAAACCATTTTTCTCATACAATTTTTTCTTTTCCATTTAAAAAGGATATCCAATAGCCAAATTAAAAACCAAATTTTCTTTTAACCATGCACCCCTTCCAAAGTTTACCTTATCTAAAACCCATCGTTGTCCTTCCGGCAGATACGGTTTTCGGATTGGGAAAGCCAAATCGGTTCTTAACACCAGAAAAGAAAAATCAAACCGCAATCCAGCACCCACACCAACTGCGATTTCATCAAGGAATTTTGAAGAAAATTTGGAACCCGGTTTGTTGACATTATTGTTTAACAACCAAATATTTCCTGCATCTACAAACAAGGCACCGTTGATAAATCGGTAAATATTGGCTCTGTATTCGGTATTCATTTCCAATTTCACATCACCAGATTGATCTGGTAAAAATGTGCTGTCATCGTTGAAACCATTATACGTTCCTGGACCTAATGATCTCGAACGAAAAGCTCTTAAACTATTGGTGCCTCCAATAAAAAACTGTTTGCTAAAAGGAATTTCAACAGAGTTGCCATAGGCGAAAGCGGCTCCCATGATAATTCTGCTTGAAATTTGTGACATTTTAGTCAGCTTGTAATTGTGTTTGAATTCGTTTTGTATTTTCACATATTGACTAAAAGGAATATCGAAGATTTTAATAGTGTCCCCTTTTTTGATATTCGCACCCGTAACAAGTCCTGTAACATTCCCAGATAAATCAATACTTCCCTTATAGAAGAAAGTGTTTTTCTTTCTTTTCTGCATTGTATTGGTATACATATAAGAATAGGTAGGACCAAAAATTAACTGTTTCTCCACCACTTTTCTCAAACTTTCGTTGGCAGCAATTTGTTCGTTATACAAATCAAAAATATTCTGCGGACTTGCAAAAGTGATTTCCGTAACATTCAATTGGTGTTCTGTTCGTTCGTTTCCTTTCCATATATAACCAAACGCTCCTTTGAAAGTTTGCAACGAATACAATTTAATCCGGTTTTGATTTTCATAGCCCAAAGTTGCTTTTGTTCTTGGCACAAAACCACTAGAAGACTTTATTTTGAAAGGGGATATAAATCGGGGCCAAATTAAATTGGCTTCAGAACCAAATCGGTATACATTGAAACCGTTTTTTTCGCCTGATATTTGTACTTCAAAACCTCCAAAAGCCGAAATGGTAAGCAATTCAGCACCACGAAAAGTGTTTCGGTTGCTCCAATTCACATTCAATTCGGTACCTGTATAATTGGCAGAATTTGTCTTGGCTAAAATTTCGATCCGAACTGACTTTTTGGTTAATGGAGTCAAATAATAATAGGCATCCAAATAATTTCCAATGGTATCAGAAACTACAAATTGGTTTTTCACAAATTTGAAAGTACCCAAATTGACCAATCTGTTTAAGGATAAATTATGATTGGTACGGTTGTAGAAATCATTTTTTTTGAAATACAATACGCGATCAAAAACGCGAGGTTCAAATAGTTTTTCATTGTCGATAATCGTGAAATCTTTATACCTTATAATCGAATCTGATGCCACACTCAAGCTATCGGCATTAATACCATAGTTGGGATAAATTATGATTTTATTGATTCTGAAACTGGTTTTTGCTAGTTCCGGTGCTTCATTTTTTACTTTGACAATCAAATCCACCTGATGATCTGCTACAGTGCTGTCCACTTGAATTTTGAGATAATCTGGATTGAAATAGAAGTATCCTTTTTCTTTTAAACGTGTGTCAATTCGAACCCTTTCCTCTTTAATTAAAGCAAGGTTGTAAGCGTTTCCTTCTTTCAAAAGACTTCTTTGTTGTGTTTTGCGAACAGCAATTGAAATGGTAGCAGAATCTGTTGGGAATAGAACTGACTTAATTTTGTATTGCTGCTTTGGATTGATGGTGTAATTTGCCTTTGCCTTTTTTCCGTACCGAGAGGAATCTGCAGTAGTTTTTGCATTAAAATAGCCATTATTTTCAACATAATTCTGTAGTAAACTTTTATTGAATTGCAAATCGACCTGACTGAATAAAACGGGTGGTTCGCCCACGGTATATTTTAACCAATGCCAAAATCCTTTTTCTTTTTTTACGTCGCCAGCAAGATTGTAAAAGAAAAGCCTAGGTCGCAATCCAAGGAATTTTTTGTTTGGTTTTGGAATCAGTAATTTGTTGGATTCTGTTTGTAATAACGTCAGTTCTTTCTTTGTGGTTTCTTTATTTTTATCTACTATTACTTTACCTCCTGTATACAGCAATTCGTCTTCAGGCAAATACTTTGTATTGCTGCAGGAAGAGGCGAACAGTGCCAAACACAGAAAATATAAAATGTTCTTATTCATTCGATTTATTTTTAGTTTTTTTGGATTCTTCCACTTGCTTTTTTTGAAATATCTCGCGGAATTTGTTGTAATCAATGGTGATGATAAAACCAACACCAGTTTCAATAACCTGACCTTGCAGCGCCACCTGATATTTATTTTTTCGATAGGCTCGAATTTTATATCGGCCGTCTTTTGAAATTTGATATTCAGCAGCAATATCTCCAGCAATGTTATTGGCTTGCTGATTTTCCTGTTTTTCACCCTCAATCCCAAAACTACTTCCAATCGTAACTTTCAATCGATCGTTCAATAATTTTTTAGAAAGACCTACATTCAATTCGGTTCTGTTTTCTTCTGTACCTGTGGTATAATCTTGGGAAGTATCTAAATTAAAATCCAATTCCACTCCGTTTATCAAATCACTTGCAAGATTATTGAGTTGTTGTGACAAAACCTTACTCACACTTTCTCTAGCTAATGAAGAAGCTGTAATGCCACCGCTTTCGGTTGAAAAGGGGTTTTCACCAATAAAACGATTAAGTAGAAGTAATGCAAAAACTTGTTTGTTCAGTTCATCGGGTTCTTGTCGGAGTTGCGCTAATTTAGCTTGTGTAGCATCAATGATTTCTGCTGAAACAGAGTTGTTACCTTCGGGCAAAATAATATCAAATGTAATGTCTGGTTTTAATAAATCTCCTTTCATTTTCAATTCGGTTTCAAAAGGAATTTTTTGTTTATAGGTGTTTCTTTGTTCCGGAGTAAGATTCATTAATTGATCATTTAGCAAATCAATCGGAGCTGTTTCTGTTTTATAAATGGCAGTAATATTAATGTCGGCAGTAGTTGGTTCTCCTGTCCACAGAATATAACTTCCTTTTTTGATGTCGAATTTTCGTTTGATTAAATTAAAATTCATTTCATAAGTACCTCCTGTAAATTCATATCTTCCGGTTAGCGTTGTTTTTCCAGAAGCGTCTATACCTCCGGTGAGTTGTGCTTCTCCTTTTAATTTTAAATAATCTCCGTTTGCTTTATCAATAATCATAGACAATTCGGCTTCTTTATCAATTTCAATATTTACCCAAGCGATGATGCCTTTAATTTCGGTTTGACTCAATGCTTCATCGGCTGAAACGGTGGTGATTAATTTAGGCTGATCTTGGTCAATAAACTCTATAATGCCTTCTCTGTCAGTAATTGATGGATCCGTTTGTGGCAAAACAACGGTGAATTTAGTGTCTTTATTTATTTTAATTTTTCCTTCAACTATTGGATTGTTCAAGGTACCTTTTACTGTTAAATGATTGTCCAAATACAATTCGCCATAATAAAGCGGATTGTCTTTTGCTTTCGAATTGACCGCTTTAAAATTATCGGCATCGACAGTCAAATTAAAACCAAAATTATAATTGGTTCGATTCGTAACTTTTCCGTTAATAATAAGTTCGTTATTTGTTTCATCATTTATGATAAAATTATCGAAGGCAGCACTGTTGTTTAAAAATACAATTCTGTCATTAATCGATTTGAAATTAGCGTTGAGTTGTGTGACTTTGAAACCAACCTGATGAAACTGTAAAATGCCCAAAACGGCAGGTTGCGAAGCAGTTCCCGTAATTTTAAAATTCCCTGATACAAAACCAGTACTTTCTTTTATATTATCGAATGTGAATCCTTGAATGCTTTTTACGTGCAGTTTTGCAATGTCCAATTTCATATCGAAATTGCTGTTGGTAGTTTTGTAATTTCCGTCTAAACTGAGTTGGTTGTCTTGACCCGTTAGTAGAATTCTCGCGTTATATTGGTTGGCAATTTGATTGTTGACATTTATTTTTAATGTTCCTAATGTATCTTTTCGGAAGGCAAAATCTTCTATGGTCAAATCGGAAGTGAAAAGTGCTGATTTTTCGATGTTTTTTATGAAGGCGTTTCCATTGATTTTTCCGCTCATTTGGAAATCAGTTTTTTGTGCAATATTGGTAATGGTTTCAATTTCAAAATCCTTGAAGTCAATGGCAATAGGTGCATGGGGTTGTTCCGATTGCGATTGAATTTTGATACTGTTTCCTGCCTTTGATAATTCAAAATTGTTGGAATAAAGCCCGTTTCTTCCAAAACGGATTTCATTATTCTCGGTTAGATTCCACGAGTCATAATTCAGCAATAAATTTTTTGGATTCAGATTGATACTATAATTTCCATTTTTTGTTTTCAATGCTCCCGAAATAAAATACCGCTCTTTGTTATTTAAGTCTTTCAACTGCAACGCATAATCGATGACATCGTTTTCCACTTTCCCTACAATATTAGTATAGGGCAATTGAAATTGTGGGTTTTGGATATCATCAACTAGTAAGTTATAAACCAACGAATTGGCTTTAGTATAAACGTTTATTTGAGCATTTGTAATTGCGCTTTTACCATATACTAATTTTGGAATTTTACCATTCAAAACAATCGTGTCATTGACAGAATTGTATCTGCCTGATATGGAAATAGGTTCTAAACTTTTCAATTCTGGTACGAACTTCAACAAAATCGGGCTGTCTTTTACATCCATATTAAATGTAAAATGTTGTGCTTCTACAAGGTTTTTTCTAGTATTTGGATTACTATCATAATATTTTGCAATCGAGTTCTGCAAGGCAGTTGTAATTTGGGATAGTTTGTATTTTCCATCCACATTGGCGCTCAAAAACTGCGATTTCAAAAGCAACGTACTTTTTTCTGCTGTAGAAGTTGCTGTTAGGGTAATACTATCTAATACAAACTGGTCTTTCTCATTTGCAATAATAATATGGTGTGCGTTCACATTACCATTCAAATAATCTATATCCGCTGATTGAATATCGGCATCCAGTTCGCCACGCATTTTCATTGATCCTGCATGAAGGTTGAGTTTGCTTAAATCGGCAATATCAACATTTAAATGCAATTTTCCTGAAGGATATTTGTCGCGGAAACTACCGCTAGAAACCATGTCAAAAGTAAGATTTGGGTCTTTTGAGTTAATATTGGCATCAAATAAACCGTTGTTTATTTTACCTTTTACTGTAATATTTTGATAGGTGTATTTTTTGAAATTGGCTTTGGAAATCATGCCATCAACCATAGTATTGGCTATCTTCGGATTCAACCCAGTTCCTTTCACAGTGGCTTTTAAACTAATTTTTCCAATGGTGTCGTTTTTGGTTAGCTTTCCCAAATCAAAATTATCGATTTCGGTTTGAGCGTTGTATTTCTCTTTGTTTTTTATGCGTCGGTCAAAAACGGCTTTGATTTTGGCATTCCCAAAACTACTGATGATGTTTAAATTTGTATTGAAATTGTACAGCGTTCCTTTGAAAGTTCCTTTAGTAGCAAACTGTGAAGGCAATTGAATCGAGTTGGGCACCGTTCCTTTCGGCAGGATGTTATTGACATCTTTGGCATTTGATTGTAATTTTTTAATTTTCAAATCATAATAGGCAATCTTGGAATTGGGTAAACCAATAATTTTTCCGCTGAGTGCAATTTTTGTAGTTCCAATACCGCTAATCTCTAAATTAGAGAAGGAAATATCTTTTAATTTGCCGATAATGGTGCCATTCATAGACATGACAGCCTTCTGATTGGTACTAAATGGCGCTGTATTTTCCAGCGTAGGGGCAAAGAGTAGGAGTTCTTTTATACCCAATTTACTATTAATTAAATGTGCATTTATATATAACTCTCCAGGGTATTCTTTAAGTATTGAAGTTGAAGGATAGCTTACAATAATTTCATTTCTGAGTATTGTTTGCGGTGTTTTTAAATACAAGTTTTTCAAAGTGACACCTTGTTCACTATAAATAAAATTGGTTTTCAAGGATTGAACGTTCAACCCTTTTTTTTCTTTTAGCGTAAGATAATTAATGATTCCGGAGGTTTTTTGTGGATTGTGGTCCAATTTTTCTGCCTGAAGGTTAAAATTCTCAATGTCCAAATGCTGATAATCCATACCGTTTTTGACGGCCACTGAATTTTGGTTATCAAAATGAAAATTGACTTTTTCTAAATTAATTTTATTAATTTTAATTTTCCAATTGCTCGTTGGAGTAATAGTAATGTTGTTTTCGGTAACCATTTTTTCTAATTTGCCTACTGTCAATTCTCCTTTCGTGTCTAACAAAATAAGGGTTTCAATGTCAAGAAGCTGCCTTTGTAAGTCGATTGTATTGAATTGTATCTGCAATTTTTCAAGCGCGAATTTTGTGTTTAATCTGCTGGTTTCATCTTGGTAATCAATATCAATTTTTGACAAATCGATGGAGCCCAGTTGTATTTTTAAATTGGCTTTGTCTGCTTTTACAACTATCGTTTTTTGAATTTCATTCAGCGTTTCAATCAAACCTCGTTTCATTTTCAATTTGACTCCATCAATTTTTGCTTTGGGAATTTCGAAATTCATTTTGTCCAATTCAAAAGTTTTTATTCGAGTATCAAAATGGTTTAAAGTAAGAGCGATATCATTTTTGGAGATAGCATCCGAATACTTGAATTTGACATTGTCTAAATTGATTTTGTTCAAAGAAAACTCCATGGGAGGTGAATTATCATTTGGTTTCTTAGGCGAAGAAAATGCTTTAATAATATAGTCAAAATTGAAAACGGAATTTTTGTCTCTGTCAATATATACAGTGATTCCTTCCAAGCTGGCGGAATTGATTTCCACTTTGTTGCTCATCAGTTGAAATAAACTGATGTCAACAGCTAGTTTTTTTCCGGCTAGAAGGGTGTCTTTTTTTTGGTCTTCAAAATATACACCTTCAAGGATTACTTTTTTTGGAAGGCCAATTTCAATCCGATTAATAGAAACTTTAGTGTGAATGGTCTCTGCTATATAGTTGACAGCCTTTTTTTTAGCTATATTTTGAACAAAAGGAATTTGAAGTGATAATACCAACAAAAGAAAGATTCCAATGATAGAGAACACAATCCAAAGGAAAATCTTCAAGCCTTTCTTTACAATTTTTTTGAAATCCACTCTCTTTTTAGTTTTGAATAAAGTTAACTATAAAGGTGGGGTTTTTAACGATAAAAAATTTACATAATTATGAGATAATGTTGTAAGATTATTTGAAAGTATTTCCCAATGGAAAGTCGGATATTATAAATAAAAATGCCATCTTGTCATATTGTTTTCCGCCAATAACCTATAAAACTGACAATTACATAGCTACTTTTTTATTGGCACAAAACTTGACTATAGCAACTCAAGTTATTAAAAACGAATTACACAATAATTAAATATAATAAAAATGGGAAAGATTATCGGAATCGATTTAGGTACAACAAACTCTTGCGTATCTGTTATGGAAGGACAAGAAGCAGTAGTAATTCCTAATGCTGAAGGTAAAAGAACAACACCATCTATCATTGCGTTTGTAGAAGGTGGAGAAATCAAAGTAGGAGATCCTGCAAAAAGACAAGCAGTTACAAACCCAACTAAAACAGTTGCATCTATCAAACGTTTTATGGGACATTCTTTTGGTGAAATTACTGAAGAAGCAAAAAGAGTACCTTATTCAGTAGTAAAAGGTGATAACAATACACCACGTGTGGATATTGATGGTCGTTTATATTCTGCTCAAGAATTGTCAGCTATGACACTTCAAAAAATGAAAAAAACTGCTGAAGACTATTTAGGTCAAACAGTTACAGAAGCAGTTATTACTGTACCTGCTTACTTTAACGATGCGCAACGTCAAGCGACGAAAGAAGCTGGAGAAATTGCAGGTCTTAAAGTAATGAGAATTATAAATGAGCCTACTGCTGCGGCATTAGCTTACGGATTAGACAAAAAAGGTATCGACCAAAAAATCGCAGTTTACGATTTAGGTGGAGGTACTTTCGATATTTCTATCCTTGAATTAGGAGACGGAGTTTTTGAAGTTCTTTCTACAAATGGAGATACTCACTTAGGTGGTGATGATTTTGACCAAACAATTATTGACTGGTTGGCAGATGAATTTAAAGCTGAAGAAGGAATTGACTTGCGTCTTGACCCAATGTCATTACAAAGAATTAAAGAAGCGGCTGAAAAAGCTAAAATCGAGTTGTCATCTTCTGCTGAAACAGAAATCAACTTACCATACGTTACAGCTACTGCTTCTGGACCAAAACACTTAGTTAAAAAATTAACAAGAGCTAAATTCGAGCAATTATCTGATACTTTAGTAAAACGTTCTATGGAGCCAGTTGCTAAAGCATTAAAAGATGCTGGATTAACTGTAAAAGATATCGACGAAGTTATCCTTGTTGGAGGTTCTACAAGAATGCCAAGAATTGCTGACGAAGTTGAAAAATTCTTCGGTAAAAAAGCATCTAAAGGAGTAAATCCTGATGAGGTTGTTGCAATTGGAGCAGCTATTCAAGGTGGAGTTCTTTCTGGAGATGTAAAAGATGTATTGTTGTTAGACGTTACACCTTTATCTTTAGGTATCGAAACTATGGGTGGAGTTATGACAATTTTAATCGAGTCTAACACAACTATTCCAACTAAAAAATCACAAATTTTCTCTACTGCTGCAGATTCTCAACCAACTGTTGAACTACACGTTCTTCAAGGTGCAAGAGCTATGGCTGTTGATAACAAAACAATTGGTCGTTTCAACTTGGACGGTATTCCACCAGCACCAAGAGGAGTTCCACAAATTGAAGTAACTTTTGATATTGATGCTAATGGTATCATCAAAGTTTCTGCAACTGACAAAGGAACTGGTAAATCTCACGATATTCGTATCGAAGCTTCTTCTGGATTAACATCTGAAGAAATCGAAAGAATGAAAAAAGATGCTGAAGCTAACGCTGGAGCTGACAAAATCGCAAGAGAAAGAGTAGAAAAAATCAACGAAGCTGACAGTTTAATTTTCCAAACGGAAACACAATTGAAAGAGCTAGCTGATAAAATCACTGACGATCACAAAACTGCAATTGAATATGCATTGACAGAATTGAGAATGGCGCACCAATCTCAAGATCTAGAAGCTATTCAAAAAGGATTGGACAATGTAAATGCAGCTTGGAAAACAGCTACAGAAGCAATGTATGCTCAAGGAGAACAAGGTCAACAAGCACAGCCACAAGCTGACGCACAAGGAGACGATGTTCAAGATGTAGAATTTGAAGAAGTAAAATAATAAATTTCTGTAGAGATACACATTGGTGAATCTTTACTGTTCATTTAGAAAACCGTTCACCTTTGTGAGCGGTTTTTTTTTGTCATTAATTTTTTAGTTAAGCCTTGTCTTTGTCACTAAACATTTTTGTAATGACTATGGCATGCGGAAATGTTATCGCCGCTAAAAAGGAAAAAAATAAGGCATTAAATAATTGTTCTTGCTTAAACACTAAATAGAGAACTGAAATCCCCAAAATTGAAATTCCCCAATACAACAATGCCGACTTGCAATAGGTAATAAAAAGCTCAAAGGAATAATTACCATAAAGGAATTTTGTTTGATCAATTATAGAAGGAATACTGTGCCACAAGACGAAGTACAAGGCAAATCCCCATATCAAACTTGAAGATTTAAAAATAATAATAAATATCAATAAATATAAAGTTTCTGTTAAAAGCAGTTTGCGTAATGTATCAAATTTCAAATACAAATAGATCCCTGATATAAATAAAATGGCCACAATTATTTTCAGAGCTGTTATTATGTGGAGAGTATTAATTGAAATTTTTGTTATCTGAAATATAATTTTCTGGACTTCATGGAGGTGAAAAGCAAATAGCAAAAACAAAATAGTTGCACCATAAATGAATTGAAATAGTACTGAAAACCGTTTCGATGCTTTTTGATTTAGACTCTGCCATTGCTGTTCCCCAAAATGATAAGCACTCACTATAAGGAACAGAACTAATACTAACCACGGCAATAAATAAAATAAAAGTGCACCACCTAAAACTACAAGTGCATAATAACTTACTATTTTAAAGAAAGGAATTGGGTCTTTTTTCTCCTTGATATTTTCTATTAGCAGCAGATCATTTGCACCATGTAAGATTCCAAATGAAAATATTAATAAAAATCCGATTATAATTTGAACCTGATGTGAAAAAAAAGAATCAATCCATAGGCCAAAAAAGCTTACAACTATTGAGATACTTGAATATTTAGACATGAATTTTATATTTTGTTTAAAATTAATAAAAAAAAATTAAACAAAATGACATTTTATCGTTTAACTTTTTGTACATTTGATTAAACAAAATCATTTAACCTTATTTATTTATGACAAATTTTATGTTTATCCCAGGATTAGTTGCAAGATTGTTACCTACAGATTATGTAGGATTTACTTTCTTTGTAGGTTGCATGGCCATGATGGCTGCTTCTGCATTTTTCTTTTTATCATTAAATCAATTTGATAAAAAATGGCGCACTTCGGTATTAGTTTCAGGATTGATTACTTTCATTGCTGCCGTACATTATTTTTACATGAGGGATTATTGGGCTACGTTCCAGGAATCACCTACATTTTTTCGTTATGTGGACTGGACATTAACTGTTCCTTTAATGTGTGTTGAGTTTTTCTTAATCTTGAAAGTTGCAGGTGCAAAGCAATCATTGATGTGGAAAATGATAATTTTATCACTAGTGATGTTGGTTACTGGTTATTTTGGAGAAGCGGTAGATAGACCAAATGCTTGGTTGTGGGGATTAATCTCAGGTATTGCTTATTTTGTAATTGTGTATGAAATCTGGCTTGGAAATGCTTCTAAAATAGCAGCACAGGCAGGCGGAAATGTTTTGGCAGCACATAAAATATTATGCTGGTTTGTATTAGTCGGATGGTCAATATATCCATTAGGATATATGTTAGGAACTGACGGTTGGTATAATGGTATTCATGGACTAGGCCTTAACATTGATGTGGTTTACAATATTGCAGATGCAATTAATAAAATTGGTTTTGGACTTGTGGTTTACAACTTAGCATTAAAATCACAAAGCAATTAATTTTAACTTTCTTTCTTTTTTTTAAGAATCGGGCTAGTGATAGCCCGGTTTTTTTTTAGACTATTTATTTTTTGAAAATGAATACATTCACTTTGTATCATATATTATTTTAGTTTTAAACTCCTTTTAAATTAACTTTAGAAAATGTTATTTCTCATCTTTTCTTTTTTTTGTAAACTGTTTTTAGCCCGATCAATAACCAAATTAAAACATAGGTTTTAGTATCAACTGTTTCTATAATTTGTATGTAGCTTCAAGAACAAAAGTGTTGTCGAACTAAAAAACTACTACAAAATAACTAAAATACATTTTAGGATAATACATAATCGATTTCTGAAATAATAGACAGAATTAGAAATAAAGGTTTAAATTTATAATAAACAAACAAGGAAATGATGTTCGAGATGCAGAATTTGAAGAATTTAAACAAATCTTTTATATTCTAAAATTGAAAAAAAATATTTAACCCAAAAATTTAGATTTTAATTCGGGCGTGGGAATCATACAAGATTCATTTTTACCAAACCATTTGTAACGATTTTTAGCAATATAATCATAAAGAAAATCTCTTATTCCTGACGGAATAATTCTGAAAATAGTAGCATAAGTAAAAATTCCGCCAAGACTTTTTGCAATTTCTAAAGCCGCAGACGATTTGTAGTAATAGACTTTTCCAGGATTATAAAAAATAACACTATCTATATTTTTTTGAGAAATTCCTATATGTTTTATGATTTTTTGTCCTAATTCGGATTGGATAGCAACAAATCTAAAGTTATCTTTCTTATCATGTTTTATGACATATTGAACAGACGAATTGCATAAATTGCAAACACCATCAAAGAGAATTATTTTTTTGTCATTTGGTATTCCTTCCATAAATTATTTATTAGGATTTAAATAATCTTCTTAATAACTCTTAATTTATGCGTGTGTTTATTTACTTCTGCATTATAAATTCCAAGATGATCCAGTCTATCTATGCGAACTTTTCCGCTGGCGTGAATGATATAATTATCGTCCATGATAATACCAACATGTATAATATTTCCTTCTTCATTATCAAAAAAAGCCAAATCTCCAGGTTCACTTTCTTCGATAAAACTTAACGCTTCTCCTTGACCTGCTTGTTGTGATGCATCACGAAATAATTTGTAACCATTTAACTTATAAACCATTTGTGTAAATCCAGAACAATCAATCCCAAAAGGAGTTTTTCCACCCCACAAATACGGTGCATTCATATACATAAAAGCAGTATTTATAAGATTCGATTTTGGTTTTATTCCGCTTATTCTTAGTCCTTCAAAAGAAAAATTCTCCGTATTTATTGTTTCATAATTCAAAAAAGATAATGAAGCTCCAAGTGGAATAGGTATTAATAAATTTTTAGGAGAAGTAATATATTCTATCAAATCAGAGTTTAAAACAATGCTGTCTTTTGATAGTTGTTCAAATTGTTCTTCAGTAATTTCTGCAAACTGTTTGTTATCGACCCAGCCTTCGTAATCATCAAAAAACAAATGGATTTTAGACCATTTCTGATTTTTTTCTAAAACAGTAAAATGTTCGCCAAACAAGACCTGAGAAACCAATTCACTTCGGTCGCTAGGTTCTATTCGTAAAGGGATATTGGCTAAATTACAAATTCCAAACATTAAAATTATTTTAAATTTTAAATGATGAATTTTGAATTGTTTTAAATTCAAAATTCATCATTTATATTATTTTCATTTGAAGCTATTCCTGCTTTACGCTTCAATCTTTTTGTTTAAAAAAAACAAAAAGGATTTTCACTTCAATCAGGGCTAGGAGAGAACTATAATTTTTAAATATTTAAAATATAAAGTTCGTCATTCAAAATTAATTAAGCTCTTTCTATAACAATTGCCGATGCACCACCACCACCATTACAAATAGCAGCTGCACCAATTTTTGCGTCATTTTGCTGAAGAACATTGATCAAAGTAACAATGATTCTCGCTCCAGAACATCCAAGCGGATGACCTAAAGAAACAGCACCACCATTTACATTAATTTTTGTGTTATCTAAACCAAGAATTTGAGCGTTTGCTAATCCTACAACTGAAAAAGCTTCGTTGAATTCGAAGAAATCTACGTCTGATTTAGATAAACCTGCTTTATCTAAAGCGATTGGTAATGCTTTTGCTGGTGCAGTAGTAAACCATTTAGGCTCTTGCGCTGCATCTGCGTAACCTTTTATGTAAGCTAATGGCTTTAATCCCATTGCTAATGCTTTTTCTTCACTCATTAACACCATGGCTGCTGCACCATCATTTATAGTAGAAGCATTGGCTGCAGTAACCGTTCCGTCTTTGGTGAAAACTGCGTTTAGAGTTGGAATTCTATCTAATTTTACATTAGTATATTCTTCATCTTTAGAAACTACGATTGGATCACCTTTTCTTTGTGGAATGGTTACAGGAACAATTTCGTTATCAAATTTTCCAGCATCCCAAGCTTTTGATGAACGCTCGTATGATTGAATGGCAAAGTTATCTTGGTCTTCTCTAGTGATTTTATATTCTGTAGCACATAAATCGGCAAAAACACCCATGGCTTGTTGGTCATAAGCATCAACCAATCCGTCTTTTTGCATTCCGTCAAGCATAGAAGTTGGTCCAAATTTTACGCCATTTCTTAAATGAACATAATGTGGAATCATACTCATGTTTTCCATACCACCAGCTACAACTATTTCTGCATCACCACACATAATTGCTTGTGCGCCTAACATAACCGATTTCATTCCAGAAGCACATACTTTATTTATAGTTGTACAGGCTACATCGTTAGATAAACCAGCAAAAATAGCGGCTTGTCTAGCAGGAGCTTGTCCAACACCGGCTTGTACTACGTTACCCATATATACTTCATTTACTAAAGCTGGATCAAGATTTATTTTATTTAATGCACCTTTGATGGTAATTGCACCCAATTGTGGTGCAGGAACGCTAGATAATGCTCCCATAAAACTTCCAATAGGAGTACGAACTGCTGATACTATAACTACTTTTTTCATTTTTGAAATATTCTTAAATTACAATCGCGAATTTACTAATTTTAAAAAGATTTTGGACTTCTTAATGACTTTTTTTTGAGTTTTAGGATTATTTAATTTTAAATTATAAGTTCAGTTTTGATGTATAATGTTGATTATTAAATGTTTTAAAATTTTAAAATAAAAAAAATAAAAATAAACAAACAAAAAGTTGGTAATATTCGTTTGATGCCCTACATTTGCAACCGCTTAAAAGGAAGAATTTAATTCTTTATTGGAGAGTTGCCTGAGTGGCCGAAAGGACTTGTTTGCTAAACAAGCGTATGGGTAACTGTACCAAGGGTTCGAATCCCTTACTCTCCGCTTTTTTTGCTTTCGGGGTGTAGCGTAGCCCGGTTATCGCGTCCCGCCTGAAGCGGGAAGACCTTGACAAAAACCTTAAATTGCTTAATATGTTTATAGTATATATTCTATTTAGTAAAAGTTCTTTAAAATATTAGTGTAAAATATTTTCGGGGTGTAGCGTAGCCCGGTTATCGCGCCTGCTTTGGGAGCAGGAGACCGCAGGTTCGAATCCTGCCACCCCGACATAAGGAGGACGTCTCGTTCAAAAACGAGATCACCCCGACATAAGGAGGACGTCTCGTTTAAAAACGAGACAACCCCGACAAAAGGAAGACGTCTCGTTAAAAAACGAGACCACCCCGACAACTTTTCGTTGTCACTGAATAAATTTTTAAGGTTGCGTAGCTCAGCTGGATAGAGCAACTCACTTCTAATGAGTAGGTCCCAGGTTCGAATCCTGGCGCGATCACAGAATGCTTGAAAAAGCAAATCATTGTAAGCACACAATACTAGGGAAACCTTGTGTTATGTGCTTTTTTGTTTATTTTTTAACAACTTTGATTTATGCTATTTACCCATTCAGACAGGATTTTTGACACGCTGGTTGACACAAAGAAAAACTCCGTGTCACTAAGAACAAATTTTAAAATTAGAAAAGAACCAAATGCTTTTGGTTTGTCGCCAGTGTATTTACATATTACTGGTTGTAATTCTCCTAGAGTGAGAATTCATCTTAACATATATGTTGATGCTAAACTATGGAATGAAAAGTTTCAAAGGCTTAATCATTCTAAATCTGAATTTTGTGATACTAACTTAATTCTTGATAATATAGATAGTAAATTGACTAATGTTAAAACGGTTTATCGCCTTTCAAACCTTCCTATTACGCCTAAAATTCTTGAACGAGAATACTTAGATAAACTTAGTCGAGTTAATTTCGTTGCGTTTTTTAAACAAGCTTTAGAAGAGGAGAAATCTAAATTTACAGACGGAAGCTATAATCGTCATCATTCTGTTATGCTAAAAATTGAGGAATATCAAAATTATATTCCATTTAATCAACTGGATTTATCCTGGTTAAATAATTACAGAAATCATCTTAAAAATAAAAAAGGAAATATGGACACTACCATTAATTCTAATTTTGCATCGATTAAAAAATTTCTTGGGTTAGCACAAAAAAACGGGATTAAATTATTGTTTGATTTGGACGATATTAAGGTGGGAAATATGAATGGAAATCGTACTTATCTTGATGCTTTTGAAATGAAAAAATGTTTTGATTTTTATAAATCGACTTTTATAAATCCTAGTTATAAATTGATTTTAGGTTATTTTTTATTTTCATGCATGACTGGTTTGAGAGTTTCTAATATTCAAAAATTAAATAGAAATCAGTTAATGCAAAACGATTTTTCATTGATTACTGTCAAAAATAATAAAGACAAAAATTTAGCTCTAAATGATAATGCTAAAAAAATAATACATGAATGTCCTAATTTATTTGTTACAAAATTTGCCGACCAACATTTGAATGATGAACTTAAAAAAATAATGTCAGTTATTGGGATAACTAAAAAGGTCACAATGCACGTTGGTCGGCATACATTTGCTACATTATTCCTAAAAATGGGCGGAAAGGTAGAAATGTTACAAATGCTTTTATCTCATGCTTCGATAACCCAAACAATGGTTTACGTACACATTGTTCAGGCAGAAGCTAATAAAGAAATCTTTTTGTTAGACAAGCTACCCTGGGATTAATCTAATGTTTCGGTTTCAATGGTAATTTCAAATAAGTCTGGTTTAATTTCGGTTTTATTAATAGTTTTTACAACATGATAATTGTCATAGCAGAATAGTTTTACTTTTGTTTTTAGTAAAAAAATATCTTCATTAAAAGATTTGAAAGACCAACTAAACGCTTGAGAATTTATTCTCAAATTCATCCATTTTCGCCAATTATTTTCATGAACTATTGGCAGAAGATAATTAGTGTTTATTTTTGAAACATTATTACCATTTACTAAACCGTCGTAAATAACAAAATATAACTTTTCTGCTCCAGACTCAAACGCATGCGCTGTTTGTGAGCCGTTTCGTGTAAGCAAAGGTAGAGGAAGCGCGTTTATTTCAATAGTATTTGTCTTTTCGGTTACTTTATATCCCGAATTTACAATACTATTTCTGTCTTGAAATACAGGAGAAAATGTATGTATGTTGCTTTCTACATCTTGAAATTTTAATAAATAAGAATTTCCTTGTTTTAGTTTTCTGATTGGATTTTTAACCTCAAATCTTTGAAATGATATTGCATCTTCATAATTTATTTGAGATTCAACCTTATTCATAATAGCAAGATTTCCCTCTACAGTTAAATCATAATTGTACCAGTTTTTAATATTTCTAATAATATCACCAAAAGTAATATCTGCAACGGTCTTTGTTAAATCAATCTTGTTTATATTAATAATAGTAGAGATCACGGTTACGTTTGCATCAAATAAAGTAACTGGATTAATTTCCAAATCTATAATAGGAGCGTCTAGTCCTAATCTATATGGCCCAGTAAAAACTTCCACTGTAATTTCATGAGGATTTAAATCATTTATTGTTTGAAAGTTAAAATTAAAACTTTGGTACTGAAGCTCTCTATATGCATCTCGAACTATATGTTTTAATACTGTATCTCTATATTTTATTGTAATCCTTGATTTCCTATCACTATTTGTAAAACGATGAAGTGCAATTTTACCCGTAAGTTTATACACACCCGCATTAATAATTGTAGCTGAAGCTTTATAATACCTAACTTCCATCGGTATGCCATTATAATAATCGATTACTGGGGGTATATTTTCGAATGATTCTTTATATATAATAAGACTTTCGTCTAAATATTTTTTGTAATATTCTACATCTGCATATAAGGTAACTTTTTTTAAATCTTCATCATCAAGTATTTCTCCTGCTAAAACTAAATTAGCATCAGCCATTCCCCTTTCTAGAACATGAAATAAATAAGGTAATGGTTGCATAATGTTTCTATTTCTAAATATAGAATTTGGAACATCCATATCATTAATTAGAAAAGCACCATCTTTTCGACTATTTATTTTACCATCAAAGAAAGCCCATAATTCTTCTGAAGAATCTATTTTATCTATATGCACTTGTGGAAAATTATAATTTACCGCAGGCCACGTTTGAGGTATGATAGTTTCGGCATGTTCGTAAATATCTGTTCCGGAAGGAAGGGCTAATTTTTGTAATGAAAGTTCCGATAATTTCTTATCAAAACTAGGGAGTTGTTCGAAACCAAAACGCAACGTACAGCTTAGTTTGGTTTGATGTTGTTCTATTTCAAATACCGCATCTTCAATTTTATCACCGTGTACATATTTAAGTTCGTAATAAGTTTCTCTACTTGATGAATTGTATAACGATATAAATCCGAAAGCTACATCTAAGTCATCGGTTAAATCTATTTCGAAAGGGAATGAATATTTTGTAAAAAACACGTCAGAAAACCAATTGTTTTCCTCAGTATCGGATATTCTGAAATTGGATAAATCCAATTCAAATTTAGAGTGAATAAGTTTCCTCATCGTATGATCTGTTTATTTGAAATTCTAAATTAAAATCTATTAGTTCACGGTCTGAATCTTCGTTTAGTATTGATTTACCAATAGTACGAAGGTTTATTATTTGATTATTTTTTATTAGCCATGCTTTTTTACTACGCATCAAACTTTCTATCGAATCAATATCCGTTTTTGCTAACCAACCAGTACTTATATTCAATTTTACTTCTTTCGAGGTGCTTAAATTTTCTAAAATTTCGACAAAATCTTTATATACTTTTTGTGATTGAATTTCGATATCAGTTTTTATAGTATAACCTCCTGTACTTTCGGTTGCAGATTGTAATAGATATTCATTTTCCCAAACTACCATACAAGAATATTTTCCTTCTGGAAATACTAAATATCTTTTTGTTGGTGGTGAATCTAATGGCGTAGTTGTATTGTCTAAAACAACATCAATTATATCTCCTTGATTATAGGAATCAAACAGTATTTTTTTAGTAATAATTTTACCGTCAGAATTTGGTAAAACGATTGTTTCTAAGGGAATATGGGCATTGTTTTTAAAAATTTTTAATACATATGTTCCGCTAGGAATTAAAATATTTAGATATGCAAAACTATTTGTAGTTACTCGATTTGGTTTTGGGTTAATATCTAGAAACCCAATATTTGTGATTTCTTTGCTGAGTCCTGCAACGAAATAAATAACATCGGAAGTTACATTTTTGACTACGGTATCATTTAAAATTAACTTTTCAATTACATTTAGTTGAAGCTCGGTAAACTTATATTGCAACTCATTAATATTTACAGTAGCAAATCTTCGCATTAGTCGATGAATTATTCTTCCTAAATTTAATTTTGCAGTAGTTTCAAAAGTTACTACTTTTTGGGGGACTTGAAATATTTTTGATGTATTAGTAAAAAAATCATATACTTTAATTATTGCATTAGTTTGAAAATAAGTATCGGAATTGGCGCTTTTGAAATTGAAATATTTGGTGTCTAATGTGAAAGCTTTCTCTCCAAGTTCGTAGGGAGATTCTACAAAATCATAAAGAGAATAGGTAACATTGATAGTACTTATAATAGTTGCTCCATTTTTTATATTCACATAACCTACATATTCTCCTGCGGTCATACTTGCTGTAGGTTGGGGAACTATGGTTAATATTGTTGCGCCAGTTCCTGTATTTGGTGTTACAATTAGCCAAGGAGATGCCTCGATAGTGAAATTGAAAGCATACGTTTCATCTATTAGCTGTGGGATTGGTTCTTTGAAGTTTTTAACGCCTTCAAAATGTAAATCATCTACCGAAATAGTAAATAAAGTAACATCATTTATACTGGTTAAACTTAATAAAAAAGATGAAGAAGAAGGAATCATCCACAAATAATAGTTATTATCTAAAATACTTTTAGAAAGAAACCAATCAGATAGAAACGAGCTAGGTCCTCCATATACTTCATCTGATATTAATTTTGTTCCCAAAGGCGTAACCACTTTAATTTTAGACGGAGATACTAAAGCTATAAGTGCATCTGATTCGCTAATTTGAAATTGCCAAGAAAACGGAACTAATGTACTTCCGCTTCCATCAAAACCATTTACTCTAGAAATTATATTTATATTCATAACTTAGTTTTTATTTTTATTTCTTAATGCTTCAAAATCACTGATACCATCTTTTAGATTTTTCATAGATTTTAAATCCTTGTTTGAAACTTGAGCTATTAGCCCATTTTCTCTTAAATCTTTCATTAATGACATGTTTTCTGCCATCATTCCCATAGCCATTTCCATAATTTTAGATTCATTATTATTAGATGTTGGTGCAACAGGACTGGTGTTTCCTGAATAAAGAACATCGTTTTTGTAATAACCTTTTTCGAAGCCACGAACACCATTAAGTTCACGTATTAAAGCTTCTTTTACCTGTGGTGATATTTGCGCATAGGAACGTTTGTCGATTACCATTTCGGGTGTGTCACCTGGTCCTTCGCCAACTAATATTCTTGGCTTGGTAAATAATCCTGTTTGCATTTTTGAGGTGCCAGATGAGCGAAACTTTTTGCCGTCTTGTTGTCTTGTTACTTCTTCGGGATATAACCCATCTTCGTAACCTTTTACTGGTAATGCTGTACTAGATATAGTTGCTATTTGTAACGCTCCCATAGCTCCAATTAGAACCGCAGCGATTGTTCCTCCGATAGGTCCTAATTGTCCGTAAGCCTGCATGATTGCAACAGCGGTATTAATTACAGTGTTTACAATATCCATTGCTTTTTTACGCTTGGCTTGTTTTAGTTCTATTTCAAACTTTTTGTCATCGACTTCTTTGTCGATTTTTGCAACTTTTCTGTTGTATTGTGTTTGGCTTATATAACCTGCATCGAGTTGTCTTTTTAACGCTACTTTCTTTTTGTCGGCAGCAATTGTAAATACTTTTAGCTGTGCGTTTTCTTTGGCAGCCATATAGTCGTAATAGGCACTCCAAGTATTCATTAATGCTGTAACGATGGCTTGTGCATCACTTACTATTTTTGCAATTCTTTCTTGTCTTGCTTTTTTCTTTTTTTCAGCATCTTCTTCATCGTTACCTTCAATAACTTTGTTTAGTTCGGCAATTTGCCTTTTTAAATCCTCGATTTGCTTTTGAAATTCTTCACGCATTTCGGGTGTTAGAAATTCTAAATCGATTCCTTTGAATGATTTAGAAGTCATAATCGTATTTAGTTGTGCAACTAAATCTAAAAGATGTTCTTTTTGTTTTACTAATTCTTTTTCGTTAAACTGATCTTGTAATTCTTTTTTTGCTTGGGATAAAGTTTTTATCTGGGCAAGTTCAGCACCTGAAAGCGTGTTTTTTAATTTTTCTTTGGCTTGAGCCAGTGTTGTTACACCATTAAGCTCATCTATAAATTGCGTTTCCCTTAATGCTTTTTCCCTATCGTAGGCTTTCTTGCTATCAGCTAGTTTTTTTGTCGCTGCATCGTCTTCTATTTTTCCTAATTTTAGATTATGAAGTGCAAGTTTACCTTCTTCAATTTTATTAATTTGGTCATCTATATTTTTATTTTTTTCGCCCCATCCTTTTTTGATTTCAATAAGCGCATTGTATTTTTTTATGTCTTTTGCTTCTTTTGCTTTAGCTATGTCTTCGTCTAGTTTTACAAGTTCATCTGTATGTACTTTTTGTTTTTCTAAGTCAGAAATTTCACGCTGATAACGTTGGTTTTCAAGAAGTAATTCTTTTTCGTAACCGTCAGCCATTGTAGCTAACTTATCATCTTCAAACTGGCGTTGCGCTTTTAATAATAAATCTTTGTACTTAGCGTCATTTTCATACTTGAGCCTAGCTATTTCTTCATCGGTACTATTTGGGTCTTTTTTTTCTGCTTTGGCTTTACCATCTTCTTTTCCTCCTGGAACAATATAATTTGATTTTTCAGCAGGTTTGTCTTTTCCTAGATTAGCAACTGTGTCCTTAGTTATTTCAGGTTCTAACGCTTTAATTTGAGCATCTTTTAAAGCAAGTTCTTGAGCCTTATCATCTAAATAAGATTGTACTTCTGACTTCATGTTATTAAAAGTCAAATCCATTAAAGAATAAAATTCTTTTGAATTTTCGACTATTTTTTTACCGTTTGAGCCATTTAATTTTAAGGTAAATTCACGCGCTGCTTTTTTAATATCATCTTCATTAGTAAAATCTTTTGCCTTATCTCCACTGAAAAATTTTGAAGTACTTGATTGATACTCACTAAGTGGTTTAGATTCAATACCTACCTTTTCCTCAATTAATTTATCATATTTAGACTGAACTGCTCTAGCACGTGCATTTTTATATATTTCTTCGGTATATTTTTTTAGAATATTAATTCCTTCTTGATTTTTAATATTTTCAAGAGTCAATGTTCCTATATAATCAGGAATAATGTCATTCAGTTTCTTTATAGCTTCTAATCTTTTTTCTTTAGATATGGTTTCGTCTTGAGAAACTCTAGTCAAAAGTTCTAATTCAGATTTTTCTTTAGCAATACTCTTAGTGGCTTCTGTATGAATATCAGCTAATGTTTTTTGAACTTCAGCCGCAATACTTACTTTATCAGAAAACGCAACATAAGCAACTGCAACAGCAGCAAGTGCCGAAAGGATGAAGCCCCAAGGGGTAGTTTTCATAGCTAGTGTTAATGCATTTACTGCTTCTTTTGCAGCAATAGTATTTCCTGTCGCTAAGGCTACAGCCAATGCCTGTGCCTGAGTTGCAATAGTAGTAATTCCTGTTGCAAATGCTCTGGCTTTTTCGCCAATAGTATAAAGCTTAGAGGCTTCCCAAGCTTCTTTTGTACTTAATGCACAAAGCCTTTGCCAAGCCGTATTGGTTATTAATGCAGCCGTTACAATTGCAATTACTTTTGCTAGAAAAACTAAAGTACTTCTCCAAGCGGTTACAGAACCGTCTGCATCTTCTGATGCTCCAATAAATTTAGAAATCCATTGAACGGCTTTACTTAAAAAATTGATGAATTCCTCAGAAGAAAATAATCCAGATATTCTTTTGCTTATTTTTTCTAATGTAGCACCAAGAGTTTCATTTTTAATATTGTATTCATTTATTAAACTAGACCCTGAAGCAAAGGAATTATTAGACAAATCGATTAATTCGTGGAAACGTTCGAAATTGTTACCCATGGCACCAATAACCTTATTTGCACCATCGGCATTGATACCTAAATAATCTAAAGTTTTAGCAACCTCAGTGGCATTCATCCCATTCATTCCTTTAGAGAATTGGAGCATAAAATCCATAGGATTTGTATCGATCATATCCTCGACTGCTTTTTTAGATATACCCATGACTTTGGCAAACTTGCTACTTTCAGTACTGGCTTGCTTCATAAATATATTATACGCTCTCGATGATGTTTCCGCTTCGATACCCGATTCTTCAAATGCCGTTCCTAAAGCCAATGTTTCCTGTACGGTTGGTTTTAGAACATCAGTTAGCGAACCAATACGTTTGGTAAATTCGGCGATATTAGCCTCAGATGCTGTTCCGTTTGCTCCTAAATCATTTATTGCAGAACCAATAGAATTATAAGCTTCTTCGACTCCCATATCTTTAGTTTCTTTGAATAGAAACTTTATTTTTCCTAATTTTTCAGCTACTTCGTCGACACCGCCTGTAAATGAATCACCAAGGGAAACGGCTGCCATATTCATTGTTTTTACAAAGTCTTGAATTTCGGCTTTTGGCACGCCCAAACGCCCACCTTGTTCGGCTATTTTAAGTAAATCTATTCTTGAAGTACGTGTTTCTAACATACCGAATGACTTGGTTAACTCATCGACTTCGGTTTTTGTCATTCCTGTGGTTTTCATAACATCTGCCTGAGCATCTGAAAGTTTACCGTTTATGTCTATTATTTTTTGTACAGACAAAACAACACCTGTAAGCCCAGCAATAACCGTTGCGCCTAGTGCACTATACTTATTGAAAGAATCTGCCATAGAACTAATAGAAAAACCTGCGGTTTTAGCTTTACCGTTTAGTTCGTTTATTCTTCCTGTAATTTGAGTTAGTTCGGCTGTGTATTTTTGATGTGCTTCACTTCCTGGTATTGTATTACGAAGAGATAATTTTAGAATATTTGCACGGTCAGATAACTGCTTCATAGTTAAACCAGTAATACCGATTTCCTTCTGAAGTTCATTCATCTTAATTTTATTTTGATTGATTGAAGATGAATTTTCCTTAATGGTTGCAGTTAGGAGTTTGTATTGTTCCGACTCTTGCTTCCCTTGTTTTTCTAATAACCTTTTTTGAAGTAGCAATCCTTTGTTTTCCTCGGTAAGTTTACGCGTAGATTTTTCCAAATCGAATAATTCTTTTTGGGCAGTATTACCGTTTATGATAATATTTAACTTAATATCTTCGTCTGTAAGAGTCTTAGCCATGGTAGTAAATTTTGTCAATTTTACGATTGAAAAACTCAAATTTTAAGACATGAAAAACGCCACTGGTTAGTGGCGTTTGGGTTGGTTATAAGTTTGGCTCGACGACTTCAAAAATATTTAGATCTAGCTTTGTGAAAACATAAACATCATCATCAATTAGAATGGCTTCTTGTTTTCGGGCTTTCCATAAACTGCCTTTGTCTATATAGTGGTCGTTTACTTGCATATCGTCATTATTTCGATATAACTCATCGCACTCGGTTAGTTCGATAAGTTCTTTTTGGGTGATGCTGCCATCGAGATAGGAAGAAAAAGCATTTTTGTCTAAAAACAATATTTTGCCAGTGCTTAGGAAAATCATTTTTAGTGGTTCGTCCGGAATTACATTGTTATTTTCTAGTGCGATTTGTACTGCTTTGCGAAATGTAGTTCCTTTTAGGGTTACACGCATTCCTTTTGGGTAAATGATTTTTATTTCGTGATTATCCATTAGAAACCTCCTTTCTTTTTTTATCTAATATCAATAACGAAATATCGATTGACATAGATAGTTCTTGGTTGTTGTAACTTTCGAAAGGAACCGATAAAGATTCGATAACACAAATGTTGTCCGCCCATTGCCTGCGATACGTTGGGTCATCGAATAGGTCGTGTTCTGACAGCTCTAGAAAAGCTGTTTTTAGAAATTGTGCGATTTCGTGATACCTGTTGGCATCTACTGATTTTAACCCTGTTAATAGGTTAGGGACAAAGTTTAGAAACTTTGTGTCCTGTTTTTTTTGGTTCTGCATTTTTAAAAGATATAAGAAACCCACCCATATTGGCTGCAGAACCAAAACAAGCGAACTTGAAGATTATATCGGTCGAACCGATACTTCCAAAAGGGTGGGCTGGATTATTTACTGTGATCATTATACTTATTTTGATTCTGCACAGCAAACGTACAAATGTAATTTTAAATGACAAAGAAAAAAATGTGTAAATACACATACAAACAAAAAGTTACATCGTTTGATGTAACTTTTTATATTATTTTTCATTAAATACTGAAACTAATATCAAAATTATAAATGACATTAGAACGACGAGCCACCAGTATGGGTCTTTGAAACGTTTGTAGTAGTGGTTCATTTATCTATATTCTTCTGAACGCATATTGATTAAATCCCAATTTGAAATATCTACCCAATTACCACCTTTAAATCCTAATTTTAATTTATATATATATTCTTTTTCTACTCCAAGTGAGTTTTTAGCACTTATTTTTCTTAAAATAGTATATGTTCCGTCTGAGTTTCTTTCAGTGGAACAATCAAACATTGAAAAATCTGCTGTTGTAGGATTGTATAAATCTTTTTTAATAAAATCTTCTGACATTACACAAGGATTTGCATCATCAGTTGAATTTATATATGAAGAGGAATAATTTGAAGATATAGAAGATGAACTATTTTTAGTTTCTAAAATATCATTACTGTCTTTTTGAATACTATCATAATCATATCCTTTATTTTTTAGATATATTTTAATATTGTTAGCGTAATGCGTGATTCCGTCATCAGCATAAGTTTCAGCTAAATAAATAGCTTGAGCAAGCGCTAAACTATCCTTTTTATCTTTTATAAATTCATTAAACTTAACCGCACCTGGTTTGAGTTCATATTCGATACTGTTTTTTGCAATTAATTCTTGTTTTTTTAATTCTTTTTCTTCTTCTGTTGGAAAATAACCGCTAAAATTTATAGCTATTATTCCAATAATTAAAAAAGCAAGAAATATTTTTCCAATAGGTTTAACTTTATAATTAATTTCTTCGGGCGTTAATTTACTTTCCGATAAACGCTTTCTGTAAATGCTTGTAATTATAAAAATAATAACAAAAGCAAATAAAACAAATAAGAATGTTGTCATAGCATATTTTTTAAGTTAGATTGTAAATATATAAAAAAAAGAGGTTAAACCTCCTTCTTCTTTTTGTAAGAATCTGCTATTGTTTGTATTGCTGTTTGAAAATCTTTTCGATTTTCGAGGTCATTCATGTACTCGGTTTCTAAAAGAACGTTGTACCAGAATTTGAAAGTTTTGTTAGCTTTTTTTAAAGCTAGAACTTCGGTAGAAGAAGCAGGTTGTGTAGTCATAAATTACAATGTTTTTTGAAAGTATTAAACTACAAAAACCGTGCTATATTGTTTTGACTGTCTTATTTATCTTCTAATTGCTTTAGCTCTGCTACAACTGCTTGTGTATATCCGTAGGATAACTGGTGTGCAATATCGTTTAAATGCCCGTAAATTATTTTGTTGTGTATTGCATGGCGTTTTTTGCGTATGGTTCCTTCTTTTGTATTTCGGGTTTTCATATCGGCAAAACGATGCTGTGGTTTGTGGCGATACTCTAATGTGTTTTGCCCTGTTACCGAGAATGTTTTATCCTGCCAAAATGAGGACTCGAAACCTACTGATGCCATAACTTTGTTTATGTCGGCATTTATCTCGTTTCCTTCTTCTTTTAGCACACGAGAAACAAATACTCCTTTTAGAATATCGTCGGCTGTTTGGTTACGTTGGTCTCTTAGGCTCATTAGGTTGTATATTTATGCTCTTCATCTTCAAAAGTAATTCTAATTTTAATCCTAAAGATAACTCATTACATCGTCGGCGATAATTAGCCATTTGGTTTTTATCAATTTCTAATGTCTTATGAATTCCTTTGATAAAAATTTGTTTTTCAAATAATTGGTTAATTTCTTCTGTTGTCATAATTTTTAAATAAGTATTCAAAATTACAACTTTTTAATAAATTGGCGTTAGTAATTGGTAATTTATTTCGTAGCCATCACAACCAGCTAATGCCCAAACAGGATTAATTTCGATAGATGCTACTTGGAGCTGTCGCATAAGCGAACACTGTCCTCCAAAGTTGGGTTTATCTATAAGCATTTGCTTCTCTATTGCAGCAGCTGCTAACTGTGTTCTTTTGAATGAAGTTATAAAAGCTTCTTGGCCATCGTTACGGTCTATTTTGTTGAGTATCATCCAAAGTGAAAAATCACGATTTTGTACATTGTCTTGGTTTGTTCCTTCGGACTTATGAGATGGTATAAAACCAATTAAAATAAGATTATCATCTTCGTTTACCTCGTTTAATACTTTAACTATTTGACTATCGTCAACCACGAGATAAAACTTTTTTAAATCGGGAATTTCGGCTAATAAATGCGCTCCGTATTGCTCTATTTTTTCTAATGGAATCATTTTTCTAGTTTTTTGTAAGCGGCTTCTTCGTCGAGACTGCGCTTGGTTATATCGTACATACGAATGAGAACCTCCCATAGTGAAGTATCACGAACGCCTTGTTCGGTTCCGTAAACGCCACTTTCTGCCATACTAAGTAAAACACCTTTCATTCCTAATCCAGGAAACTTACTTTCGTCTTTTGATTTTTTGCTCTCAAACAGTATTGATAAGTCAATTTCATTTCCTTGTATGAATAGTGTTGCACTGGTTAAGTATTTTTGGAACGAAGCAAAATATAAGTAGAAGCCATATAATACTCCGATATGCTGGCGTTGAAAGAATTTAGCTCTTTCGGAAACGGTGTCTGGATTATAAATTTGTCGTTTGTCTTTTTTATT
The DNA here is from genome assembly GCF_043756175.1 of Flavobacterium sp. GTDB lineage: Bacteria > Bacteroidota > Bacteroidia > Flavobacteriales > Flavobacteriaceae > Flavobacterium. Next base: position 2,738 of record NZ_JAYURN010000089.1, on the reverse strand, counting down.
TATATTAAAATAATCCTTTTTTCGATACATTACGGCTAACAATGAAGAAAGGTAAATTAGTTCGCCTGTTTGTTTGAAATTGATGAATGCTTCTAGTGCATCTACATATTCGCCAAACTTTATATTATCGAAATCATCAGATGGTCCATAAAATTGACGAAATGCCCCACGGAACTTTGGTACAGGATTATGAATGTAATATTGCTTGATTACTTTTTCTTTTTCTTCGTTTTCTTCAAAAAATGTATCTAACAGCTCCGAGTATTGGTAAATTCGTGAGTATTTTTCATTATCTACAATTCCTTTGCGTACCGCTTTCATTTCAAGAAGTTTGTAAAGTGCGTGTACTTTAAATTGTTCATAATCGACTATTCCAGTTTGGAAATAGAAGATTAAAGCCGACATCTCGATATATTGCCTAGAATCGCATTCGGATAAATCCGTAGGCAAATATTTGGTTAGTTTTAGTTCTGGAAATTCGATTATATGCATACTAATCGCAAATCATAGGTTAATCGTACATCTAGTTCTCTCATTTTTTCGCCATATTTATGATCGATAATTTGTAGAACGTGCATATTGTTTTTTTGTTTGGTTGGAATAAATTCCGAACCATAACCGTTTCCTGTATCTTTTGCGAAATTATTTATTATGATTTTGATTAAATCCTGTTGTTTTTTGGATTTTTCTTCCAAAGCAGGTTTTAATTTGTTGATTACATCATCGTAAATGTCTTGGCGTTTGTTGAACTCTTTTTTTCGGAATTGTTTTTTTATCCAGTTGATGAATAACGTAATTGGATTTTTCATAGTTAGTGAATTTAGTTAACAGTCGACAAAATTGTCTTCTGTTTTGAAATCTGGTTTAATTGGTAGAACTTCTCCCGGAGGAATAATGGTTAATGATTTTATGTAGTTTTCTATTTGAATGTACGCGTCCCTAGCATCTCTGTCGAATCGTTGCGACATTGCTTCTGCTTGCGTTTTTTCGACTGATTTTCGTGCTGATATTGTCATACGAGAGCTGTCGGCAGCTTCTAAAAATCCTTCTGGAAATAATTGCGTAGATAATCTAGGAATTCCCCACGACAAGGCTTTATAAACGATTGCTTCTCTTATTTTGGTTAGAAGAATTGAATCCTCATCGCCAGTATTTGTTTTTAATTTGGTTTTTAATTCATCGAAACGAGTTTTTGTAATTCTAGGAATAATCTCTTCTCGTTCGGCTTTTCTTATTCCTGGTGCAAGTTTCATAAAAAGCAATCTTGAACCATCTATATTGAAATAATCATCAATTTCGGAAGCGGTACGAATAAATAAATCGTGAGTTTGTTTGAATGCATCAGTTGCTTTCCAACCAGATACATTTTTGTCCATAAACTTAATTAATGAATCTAACGCTCGGTAATAGTCACGTTCCATTTTTCTGTTGGAATTGACTATTTGCCATTCAAAAGCAATTTTTTGTTTGTCTTCTACACGATTAACACGCCCATTGTTGGTGTGTGCTAAATCTGTATCCATTGATAAATTACGATAACCGTCTAGCAATATGATATACTGTACTCGGTTAAGAAATTCTTTATCTGGTGCCGATTGAGATACTGCATTATAAATACCTACTAAACTATCGTATAATGGTTGCCCGATTAATTCGATAACAGTATCGGTTGCAGGTGTTAATTTTGGTTTGAGTGTAACAAATTTCAAATCAGCATCTGTAAATCCTAAAATTTCTTTTATTTCGGTAGCACCGCCAGTTCCGTTTTTATTGAATAGTAATTCCATTATACAGTTTTTTGGTTTACAGGTCTATCTGCTGGATTAATATTAGAGAGTGTTTGTGCTTGGTTACGGTGAAAGCCGATTTTTAAATCGGTATCTGGGAAGTTTGCTTTGATGGCATCGTTTAACGTTTGACAGATAACACGCTCGGGAATATCTACTGATGAATTCATAAAGTTTTGATAAGCATATATTTGTTCAGAGCCTCCATTTGCTTTGCCTGCTTCGCCAGTATTACTAATTCCTTGACCCATTCCTAGGTTAGCGGATAACGCTCTATCTGCACGTTCAGATATTTGTATTTGAGCTTGTACAAAATCCTTTATATTTTGTGGGATAGGTGTAATCTTCCAGCCATGGCTAACAATGTTTGTGCCCTGCACTTCGATAATGTTTCTTGTATGCCATAGTTTACCTGAATTTTCATCGCCAGATAATACTTTAAGCAAATCACGCATGAAGTTCTTGCGGTACGACACAATCTCTTCATCATTATATTCTCTTCCTGCTTTATCAGCATTATCTTTCAATCTCTTTTCTTCACGATCCCAAAACTCTTGAGGACTTTCGACATGGTATTTAACATTAATAGAGTTTTTAGATAAAGCCTTAAATATTATAGGAGTAGCCGTAGAGCGACGTAACCATTCTAATGAACCAAATAACGGTGGTGTTGAGTAATGCTTATCCCCAAAGGTATACTGACTGCTGTATGATGCTGATGTAGGATTAAGGAAAGGGTTGTTCCTGTTGAATATAGGATATACTTTGATTCCTGTGATAGATGCTAATGTACTAAATGAATAGTCCGTAACGACAATGTGTGTAGGAGTTAGGTCGGTTGATGATATATGACAAGCCAACCGCCCCTCTTGTAATTGTATGTGTTCTAACTTAGCTATTTGATTTGTACCACCTGTACGCCCTGCCTTATTACGGAACAGCTTAGACATG
>NZ_JAYURN010000088.1:0-13139 GCF_043756175.1 Flavobacterium sp. | reverse complement strand
TGGGCAAGGATTTCTGTGGAGTGACATAGTTTGTTATTCTATTGGTGTAATTATTTCAAGTTTATTAGATTTTAAAATTACTACTAAAACTCAAAACTCATAGTCGTTGTTAACGAGAAATTATCTTTTTTGTCTTCAAAAATAAACTCAGATGCGTGATACCATTTACCTTCCATTCTAATTTTCATTTTAGAATTAGGTAAAAAATCAAGGTTTAATGAATTTCCTAATGTTTCGAAAGGAATATATATCTGAGGAACTATTCCTATTGGATCTACAATTACATTTTCTTTATCTTTAAAATATTCAGATCTATAAGCCATTTCCCATTTGCTATTTAAGCTATATTTAGCAATAAAAACAGGACTTGACCAAACGGCATATTTAGAATCATCTAATCTTTTTTGGGCTCCAATGTCAAATCCCACAATGGTTCTCCATTTCGAATTCCATTTTTTATCCCAATAAAAATTACTAAAATAACGAGTTCTAAATATAAAATCTTTATTAGGCTCATCTCCAATAAATGTACTCCAATTTATCAAATCATTTTCCGATTTTTTATACTGAATTTGTGTACCGAAACTTGGCAATGATTTTTTAGATACTTTTTCAATTCGTTGCCAACCATTAGAAATATTGGTTGAAAAAAATAATTTATCATTAATTTGATAATTAAACTTTACTCCACTCATATAATAAGGAGAATTTTCTGCAAGAATTGAACGAGTAGCTGTCAAGTTTGAATGTGAAGTAGCACTTTCGAAACCAATATAACTAGGCATTATACCGACCTCTATTGAATTTTTCTTATTTTTATCTAAATAAACACCCAAATATGCTTCACTAAACAAGTTTAAATTACCATAATTTTCCTGTACATAACTACCCGCTTGCAAAGCAATTTTAGCATATACATTTTCATAATTTATACTTGCTTTAATTAAAGCTAAGTTGACTGCAAATTCATTGTGTCGAGTATAGTTATATAAGAAATTTTGATTTTTCAAATTACCTTTATCTGAGAATTCATAAGTATAATATGTATCTATATATCCAGAAATATCAATTGTTGGTTTTACCACTTTAATAGTATCTTGTGAAAAAGTTTGAACTGCAAACAGAAGCAGAAACCCTGAAAGTAATCTTAAAATCATTTTATGATATTTTTTTTGCAAAGAAACTATTTTTTCTAAGAGTATCAATTAGCTACACCAAGTAATTATTTTATTAAAAAGGGACAAAAGTTTATATTTTATTTTTATTCAATTAGACGAAATTTCAAGTATTTTACAACTAAACTAATCGATTTTAGTACTTTTACAATCTTAAATCAAAAGTCAACATTCTAAAATCATAAATCAAATGTCCGTAGCTAAAAAAGATTACAAACGAATTACCACCAAATCATTGATAGAAATGAAATCAAATGGTGAGAAAATTTCTATGCTTACAGCTTACGATTATACAATGGCAAAAATTGTAGATACTGCTGGAGTCGATGTTATTTTGGTTGGAGATTCTGCCAGTAATGTGATGGCTGGACACGAAACTACTTTACCAATTACTTTAGACCAAATGATTTATCACGCATCAAGTGTAGTTCGTGCTATTGAAAGATCTTTGGTTGTAGTTGATTTGCCTTTTGGAAGCTATCAATCCGATTCAAAAGAAGCACTCCGTTCTTCTATCAGAATTATGAAAGAAAGTGGCGGACACGCTGTAAAATTAGAAGGTGGAAGAGAAATAAAAGAATCTATCAAGAAAATCCTAAACGCTGGCATTCCAGTTATGGGACATTTGGGACTTACGCCACAATCTATATACAAGTTTGGTACTTATACTGTTCGTGCCAAAGAGGAGGAAGAAGCTGAAAAATTACTTGATGATGCTAAATTATTAGAAAAATTAGGTTGTTTTGCTTTAGTTTTAGAAAAAATTCCAGCACATTTAGCTACAAAAGTTGCACAAAGTATTTCTATTCCTGTAATAGGAATTGGAGCTGGTGGCGGAGTCGACGGACAAGTTTTAGTAATACACGATATGTTAGGTATGAATAATGAATTTAGTCCAAGATTCTTAAGAAGGTACCTAGATTTATATGACCAAATGACAAAAGCCATAGGTAATTATGTTGCTGATGTGAAGAGTAAAGATTTTCCGAACGAAAAGGAACAATATTAATTTCGATTATTAGATTAATGGATTGTTAGATTATTAGAAATATGCACCGATTTAAAGATTTAGAAATTTGGAAATTAAGTAGAGTATTTTGTTCTGAAATTTACATTGTAAATGCTAATTTTCCAGATAGTGAAAAATTTGGGTTAACCAACCAACTTCGCAGAGCATCAGTATCTGTTCCTTCAAACATTGCGGAAGGATGCTCGAGAAGCAGTAATAAAGATTTTTTAAGATTTCTTGAAATTGCAATAGGTTCAATTTATGAAATTGAAACTCAATTATTAATAGCATTCGATTTAGGCTATATAAATCAATCTAAATTAGATGGTTTATGTTTCAATATCGACAGAATTGTCAAAATGACCTCCAAATTTCGTTCAACATTAAAAATCTAATAATCTAAAAGTCTAACAATCTAACTAATCGATTTTGAAAATTCTTTCAACTAAAAACAACCTTCAAATCCTTCACGAAGACAATCACATTATTGTGGTAAATAAGCGTGTGGGAGATATTGTGCAAGGTGACAAAACAGGTGACAAACCGTTATCGGAAGTTGTCAAAGAATATATAAAAGTTAAATATAACAAGCCAGGAGAAGTTTTTTTAGGTGTTGTACACAGATTAGACAGACCAACAACAGGAATTGTAGTTTTTGCAAGGACAAGTAAAGCATTAACTCGACTAAACGAAATGTTTAGTAACCGAGAAACTCAAAAAACATACTGGGCTGTTGTAAAAAAGAAACTCGCAAAAAGTGAGGATAAATTGATTCATTATCTAAAAAGAAATGAAAAAAATAACACTTCAAAAGCACATCTAAAAGAAGTTCCTGAAAGTAAATTGGCTTCTTTAGATTATAAAATAATCAAGGAATTAAATAACTATTTTGCTTTAGAAATCAATCTTCATACAGGTCGTCATCATCAAATTAGAGCACAACTTTCTGCTATTGGTTCCCCTATAAAAGGAGATTTGAAATATGGTTTTGATAGAAGTAATCCCGACGGTGGCATACATCTTCATGCCAGAAAATTAGTCTTCACACATCCTGTTACAAAAGAAAAAATAGAAATTGTTGCACCAATTCCTGAAGATGTTATTTGGAAATCTATTTAATTCTTATCTTTAGCTAAAAATAATTTCGATGAATAATTTAATCCCTGTTTCACAAAGAAAAGATGCCTTAAAAAAGCTCTTAAAAAGTATTATCATTCACGAAGAAGAAATTCTTGAAGCGCTGTATAAAGATTTTAAAAAACCAAAATTTGAAGGTATTGTTACCGAAACTTCTTATATCATTACGGAATTACGAAATACTATCAATAAAATAGATTCTTGGAGCAAACCAAAATGGGTTTTTCCTTCAATTGTAAATTTTCCTTCATCAGATTATATATATAGTGAACCTTACGGAAATGTACTACTTATTTCTCCTTGGAATTATCCATTTCAATTGGCTATAAGTCCATTAATTTCAGCAGTTGCAGCGGGAAATAAAGTAACACTAAAACCATCGGAACTCACACCTTACACCTCTGCAATAATTTCAAAAATAATTAGAGAATCGTTCGATGTAAAACATGTTGTGGTCGTAACTGGCGATTATACCATTGCTCAGGATTTACTAAAAAAACGTTGGGATTATATTTTCTTTACTGGAAGTGTTGCCGTTGGAAAAATTGTTGCAAAAGCTGCTGCCGAAAACCTAACGCCAGTAACGCTAGAGTTGGGTGGGAAGAATCCTTGTATTGTTGATGAAACTGCCAATCTTCCAATTGCTGCAAAACGTATCATTTGGGGTAAAATACTAAATGCTGGACAAACCTGTATTGCACCCGATTATATTTTGGTTCATCATAAAATGAAATCCAAACTTGTACAATTCTTAATTGAAGAAATAAAAAATGCTTTGGGCGAGAATCCACAAGAATCTGAAGATTTTGCTAGAATTATCAACCTTAAAAACTGGGAAAGACAATTAAGTTTAATCGAAAATCAGCCTATTCTTTTTGGAGGAGAATCTAACAGAAATGATTTTTACCTTGCTCCAACACTACTCGACGAACCAAGTTTAGATAGTCCAGTGATGAAAGATGAAATTTTTGGTCCCATTTTACCAATCCTTTCTTACGAATCGAAGGCAGATATTGAAAAAATTATTTCTAAATACGAAAAACCATTGTCACTTTTCATTTTCTCAGAAAACAAATCATTTATCAAAGAAGTTCTAAATAAATACTCTTTTGGTGGCGGTTGTGTAAATGACACTATCATTCATTTTTCAAATAGTCGTTTGCCTTTTGGTGGCGTTGGCCATAGCGGAATTGGCGCTTACCACGGCAAACTAAGTTTCGATACTTTTTCCCATAAAAAAGCCATTGTAAGAAAAGGAAATTGGCTCGATTTACCACTAAGGTATGCACCTTACAAAAACAAAATAAATATTATAAAACGAATACTAAACTGGCTTTAAAATAAACAAAAATGGAAGAAATGAATAACGCTAAAAAATTTTTAGATTTGGGAGAAACAATTAACGAAGCTTTTGAAATCTGGAAAAAAACGGCGCTTATGGGCGGATTGGCTTTTATATTTCTAATGCTTATCCTAACAATGCTTGCAATGGTGGGAGTTGGCTATTTTTTTAACAAAGAAGAACTTCCAGAGCTGATGAAAAATTTTAATCCAGAAACGTTATCAACCAACGGATTACTAATTTACTTTGCTATTGTTATAGGTTTTACAGTACTTATAAGTCCCTTTGTGGCTGGAATGCTAAAAATGGCTCATGATGCAGATAATGACCAAGATGTTACTTTTTCTTCTATATATTATTATGTAAACAGCCCGCAATTTTTAGATATTATATTAGCTACAGCTGCAATTTCCGTAATTTCTGTAGGATTCAATATTTTGTTAAAAAATACTTTGCAAAATACTTTTGGAGATATTCTAGGATTTATAATATCTTACACCATATCGATACTTACATTTATAGCAATACCATTGGTTATTTTTAAAAATTTAAATTTTATCGATGCCATCAAACTAAGTTGCTCACAAATTTTAAATAACTTCTTTATTGTTTTATTGTTGATGATTTTGGTGTTTATTTTTATGATAATTGGAGCACTTGCCTTTTGTGTAGGTTTAATTTTTGCAATACCATTCGCTTATGCTATGCAATATAGTATTTACAAAAGATTGGGTTAAAAATACTAATATCAAAAAAAATCCCGTGTCGTTCCAAAAAACGACACGGGATTTTTTTTATACTAATTAATTACTATTTTAAAGTAAAACTTGTTTTAGAAACCAATTCCGCTTTATCGAAAATATTTACAAAATAAGAACCGCTTTGAATCTCAGTAACTGGTAAATCCTTTTCAACTTTAACCGTTTTATTTTCATATTTCACAGAAGCTACAAAACTAAAAGTTAATGTTTTTTCTCCAAATGTTTCTGTCTTTTTGTCACCTAAAACATTGTTTTTACTGTCTATTACTTGTACATAATAGGTTTTATCTCCAGATTTTGCGATTTGATTTTCGGCAATCATAAAGCTTATCTTTAAAACATCAGCTCTACTAGCTTTATCGGTTGAGATTTGTTTTCCCGAACTTTTTTGCTTTACAGCCGATGATTGCAAATTTAATACAGAAAGTTTTGATCCTTTCTCGATTGTATTTGCCATTTTAAAATTCTGCTCAACAAGCGTGTCAGCATATTTTTTTGTTTCTCCAAGAACTACAGCTGTACTATCTCTTTGTACAGTTAGTTTTGCATTTTCTTTTTTAAGACCATCAACTTGTTTCATCAAAACTGCCACATTACTTCTTAATGTAGCGGCTTCCGTTTTAAATTTTGACATCGAAACAACATCCCCTTTAGATTTTTCAACATCGGCCATTAGTTGCTGAATTTTATCTCTTTCGGCAATTAACTCCTCAGACAAAGTAGTATTAGATGATATTGCTGCATTAAGTGAATCTTTTTGAATTTCTAAATCTTTAAGAACAGCATCTTTTTCGCTAATTAAAACATTTTCAGTAGCTTTAGAATCATTAGTAATCTTATACACATACCATAAACTTCCTAATAAAAGTAGGGCTAATATTGCAATAATGGCTTTAAGTCCTGAATTGCTATTCTTTTTATTTGTTATACTTTCCATTTTATAAACTTGGTTTTTTGTGGTTAATTAATTTATAGGTGCAATTTATATTATTATTTTGTAACTTTTAACGCAAGTTTAAAAAAAATAGTATTTTTGGTTCATCATAATTTCTAATATGGAAAACTTAATACGTTTTAAACAATCTGATTTAGCAAAAATTACAAATTTCAGAAATGGAGAAGTAAAATTTGGCGAAAAAATGATTACAGTACCAAAAGATGAGAATATATCGGAATTCATCACCAAGAGTGAAGCAAAATATATCATTTTAGGAATCCCCGAAGACATAGGAATTAGAGCAAATTTAGGTCGAGCTGGAGCTAATACAGCTTGGGATAGTGCGATACAAAGTATTGCTAACATTCAGCACAATAGGTTTTGTAAAGGAAATTCGGTTTTAATATTAGGTCAAGTAGATATTTTGCAAGAAATGGAATTGGCAAAAAATTTAGACGAAACGAAACCCGAAGATCGAAAACAACTGTTTAAAATTGTCGAACAATTAGACAAAGAAGTTTCTCACATTATTTTTTCGATAGTAAAAGCAGGTAAAATTCCCATTATTATTGGTGGCGGACACAATAACTCCTACGGAAACATAAAAGGTACAGCTCTTGCCAAAGGAAAACCTGTAAATGCAATCAATTTTGATGCCCATTCCGATTTTAGAATCCTAGAAGGAAGGCACAGTGGTAATGGGTTTTCTTATGCTTTTGACGAAGGTTTTCTTAAAAAATATTTCATTTTCGGATTACACGAAAGTTACACTTCTAAAAGTGTTTTAGATGCTATAAAAAAATTAGATGATCGAGTAAGATATAACTCTTACGACGAAATTAAGATTCGTCATCAGAAATATTTCGAACAAGAAATGATTCATGCTTTAGATTTCATCAAAAATGATTGTTTTGGTATTGAAATCGATTTAGATGCTATTCCAAATATTGCTTCAAGTGCTATGACATTAAGTGGATTTTCTGTCGAAGAATTAAGACAATTTATCTATTATTTTAGTAAAAACCAAAACGCAAGTTATATTCATATTTGCGAAGGTGCACCATTACTTGGAGAAGAAAAAAATAGTCACCTAATAGGAAAACTTATTGGTTATTTAGTTACAGATTTTATAAAAGGAAATTCTCTGGTGTAATCGGTTAACTGTAAAATCGATTAAACGGTTAATCGATTAAACAAATAACCTATCTTTGCACAAAATTAAAATATGTTATTCGAAGATTTATCATTATCAAAAAGTATACAAAGAGCCGTTTTTGAAGAAGGTTACCTGAGCGCAACTCCAATTCAAGAACAATCTATCCCAATTATATTAGCAGGACAAGACTTAATAGGTTGCGCACAAACTGGAACAGGAAAAACAGCAGCCTTTGCTATTCCTATCATTCATAATTTACATAGAATTGTAGGTTCATCAAAAAAAGAAAAACTAATTCGTACGCTTGTTGTTACACCCACTCGTGAATTGGCTGTACAAATTGGCGAAAGTTTCGATACTTACGGGAAATATACCAACTTAAAACAGTTAACTATTTTTGGTGGTGTTTCTCAAAATCCACAAGTAGATCAACTAAAAAGTGGTGTCGATATACTAATTGCAACGCCAGGAAGATTGTTAGATTTACACAAACAAGGGTTTATTAATTTAGACCACATGCATCATTTAGTCCTTGACGAAGCTGACCAAATGCTAGATATGGGTTTTATAAACGATGTGAAAAAGATTGTAAAATTAACGCCTAAAAACCGTCAGACTTTACTATTCTCGGCTACTATGCCAATTGCCATTCGCGAACTTGCCGAAATGTTCCTAACAGATCCTGCAACCGTACAAGTAGCTCCTGTGTCATCAACTATAGAAACAGTAGACCAACGCTTGTACTATGTAGACAAAGCCGACAAAAGACAATTGTTGTATCATATTATTAAAGAAGAAAAACTAAGTAATATTCTTGTTTTTTCTAGAACAAAACATGGTGCCGATAATATTGCCAAAGCATTAAAAAAGCAAGGTTTAAATGCCGAAGCCATTCACGGAGACAAATCTCAAAATGCAAGACAAAGGGCTTTAGACAATTTTAAAAACAAAGAATGCGATATTCTTGTTGCTACTGATATTGCTGCTCGTGGTATTGATATTGAATTTTTACCGTATGTGATTAATTTCGATTTACCTAATATTCCCGAAACATATGTTCACCGAATAGGAAGAACAGGTCGTGCTGGTCGTGAAGGAATGGCTATTTCATTTTGTGGAAAAGACGAAGAAGGTTACTGGAAAGATATTATAAAACTAACAAAAGCCAAAGTTACCACGATAGCCGAACATCCTTTTCCTTGGAAAAAGGGTTCGGAAGAAACTAAAGTTCACAGTTCGAACCGAAGTGGAGAGAAAGAAAAATCTAGAAAATCCGATGCTTCAAAGAAGAATAAGAAACGTTGGTATTAATAAAAATAAAAAAATGCTTTAGTTGGGGGACTAAAGCATTTTTTATTAACAATCAAACAAACTAAAAACAAACTATCTTTTTTACGAAGTGATTCGTGATTTTTTCTAATAAAATTAATACTCATTACTAAGTTTCAACACTACAATATTAGAATAAATTCGATTAAATGCCAAATAAAATCGATAAAATGCATTTAATTTATAAATTTAATCTTACAATTTAAGGCGATAACCTTTCTATCTTCCAAGAAAAATCAGAATTTAATTTATAACGAATTCTGTCATGCAAACGATTAGGACGACCCTGCCAAAATTCAATTTCTTGTGGTTCAACAATATAACCTCCCCAATTTTTAGGACGAAAGATTTCTTTACCTTTACTATCAGCTTCTAATTGTTTCAATTTTTCTTCTAATATGGCTCTTGAAGGTATCACTTCACTTTGGTTAGACACTATTGCGCCTAGTTTACTTCCGTCTGGTCTAGATTCGAAATAACCATCAGAAAGATTCTCGGAAATTTTTCTAACTATCCCTTTTATAATAACTTGACGTTCGAGTGCATGCCAAAAAAAAGACAAGCATACGTTTGGATTATTTGCTATAGCGTGTCCTTTTTCGGAATCGTAATTGGTATAAAAAATAAATCCTTCGTAAGTAAATTTTTTCAAAAGTACTACTCGAGCTTTAGGAAAACCATCTAAACCAATCGTAGAAACAGTCATAGCATTAACTTCTTCTATTCCGCCAAAATCTTCTACTTCATGAAACCATTTCTTAAAAAGTGTCATAGGATCTTCAGGAATATTTGTTTCCAATAATTCACTTTTTTCGTATGATTTTCTGTAATTACTTAAATCTTCCATTTTTTATTGTCTAAAATTAAATCCAACATCGTTTTATAAAAATAAAAGTAGCTGCTGCTCATTGCAAAGTTGAGTATATTCGATGCAAAGTTGAATATATTCAAGTCAAAGTCTCTTATGTTCGAGTCAATGTCTCTTAAGTTTGAGTCAAAGTCTCTTATGTTTGAGTCAATGTCTCTTATGTTTGAGTCAAAGTCACTTATGTTTGAGTCAAAGTCTATTATATTTGCTTCAAAGTATCTTATAATCGAGTCAAAGTTGAATATGTTCGAGTAAAAGTCACTTATGTTTACAACCTCAATCTATTACAATTCAAAAACTTTACCATCATCTCCCAAAAGCGTATTCTCGAAAATTGTTTGGGCTTCTTCCTTAAACAACTTTATCGATTCGTATCTAGTCGAATAATGACCTAAAATAAGTTGTTTACAATTGGCTTGCAATGCAATTCTAGCCGCTTCTTTAGCAGTCGAATGCATTGTTTTTTTAGCCAATTCTACTTCCGATTCTAGAAAAGTAGTTTCGTGATACAGAACATCTACATTTTTAATTATCGGAATAATCGACTCATTGTATAATGTGTCTGAACAAAAAGCATAACTTTTAGGTTCTTCAGGATCAAATGTTAATTCAGAATTTGGAATTACACGTCCGTCTTCTAAAATGATGTCTTTTCCGTTTTTTATATTCTGAAAATAACAGGTTTCTATTTCGTAATTCTGAACCGCATTTACATTTAGTTTGCGTTCTTTTATCTTTTCTTGAAACAAGAATCCATTGGTATAAACCCTGTGTTTTAGCGGAATTGTTTTTACAATCACTTTCTCATCTTCATAAATAATTTCCGATTCGGTACTTGTTAGTTCTACAAAATGCAATTCATATTGTGGCCAAGAATTAGATAATTTCAATTGTAACTTTATAACTTCCTGAATTCCTTTTGGTCCGTAAACGGTTAAATCATTATTTCTATTCAACAAATTGAAAGTAGAAATCAGACCTATTAATCCATAAAAATGGTCGCCATGTAAATGGGAAATAAAAATATGATTTATAGCAGAAAACTTAATCTTATTTTTACGTAATTGCACTTGAGTTCCTTCGCCACAATCTATTAAAAATAATCTATTTCTTATTTCTAATACTTGAGAAGTTGGGTTTGTAAATGTTCTTGGCGTGGCTGCATAACAACCTAATATGGTAAGATTCATTAGTTTTTCCCCTTTCTACGATTGCGCTCAGTTTTTATTAATAATAACTCACGACTGGTTTGTCCAGCTACTGAAGTATTTTCTTCGGCACGACGAATTAAGTAGGGCATAACGTCTTTTACGGGACCAAATGGCAAATATTTTGCAACATTATAACCTTCGTTAGCTAAATTATAACTGATGTTATCGCTCATTCCGTACAATTGCCCGAACCAAAGTCTAGAATCATTTTTAGAAATGCCTTTTTCTTGCATTTTTCCCATCAAAGTGTAAGAACTCAATTCGTTGTGAGTTCCTGCAAAAAGCGCCATTTTATCAATATTATTAATCATATAAGAAACAGCCGCATCAAAATTATCATCGGTTGCTTGTTTCGATTCGCAAATAGGAGATTTATAACCTTTTTCATCGGCACGTTTGTTTTCTTTTTCCATATAAGCACCACGAACGAGTTTCATTCCTATATAAAAACCTTCCGTTTTTGCTTGTTCATGTAATTTTTTAAGATAATCTAATCTATCCCAACGATACATTTGCAAAGTATTATAAACAATAGGTTTTTGTTTGTTATATTTTTGCATCATTCTGGCAACAAGCTCATCGGCAGCATCTTGCATCCAACTTTCTTCACCATCAATAAGCAATGAAATATCGTTTTCAAAGGCTTTTTTGCATACTTTTTCAAATCGTTCTTCTACCCTATTCCATTCTTCTTGTTCAACTTCGGTTAGGGTTTGTCTTTCTCCTAGTTTTTCGTACAATTCAAATCGTCCGAAACCTGTTGGCTTAAAAACCGCAAACGGAATGGCCTTTTTTTCTTTAGCAAAATCGATGATTTTCAGAGTCATATTCATTGCATCATCAAAATGTGCTTCATCCTCTTTTCCTTCTACAGAATAATCTAAAACCGAAGAAACTCCTTTGGTATACATTTTATCGACCACAGGAATACAATCATTTTCAGATATTCCGCCACAAAAATGGTCGAAAACTGTGGCACGAATTAATCCTTCAACAGGCAAATTAGCATTTAATGCGAAATTTGTAACCGCAGTTCCTATTCTAACTAATGGCTGAACGGCAATCATTTTGAACAAAAAATAAGCTCTATCTAGCTCGGTATCACTTTTTAGTGAAAATGCATTTTGGGTATTATCGAAAATTTTATCCATATAAATAATAATGTTATGCAAATATAATATAGTAGGGTGTTTTTTTATGCAAATTTTACTTTATTTTGCACAACATATAAAATAATACAAGCCATCATGGTTTCAATAGATTCAAACGGATATTCAATACATTTTAGTCAAGACGGTTATGATTTTTTAAATCGTAATATCAAGGAGAATAATTACTCTAAAATTTTTATTTTAGTAGATGAGAATTCTAACGAATATTGTCTTCCTCAATTATTACCATTAATTGAAACTAAATCCGAAATAGAAATTATCGAACTCGAATCGGGAGAAGAAAACAAAACCATCGAAACTTGTATTCAAATTTGGAATGTTCTTATCGAATTAGGTGCCGATAGAAAAAGTTTAATCATCAATCTTGGTGGTGGCGTAATTACAGATATGGGAGGATTTATTGCTTCAACTTTTAAACGCGGTATTCCTTTTGTAAATATTCCAACTACACTTTTATCGATGGTTGATGCTTCGGTTGGAGGAAAAAACGGAGTAGATTTAGGTGGGTTAAAAAACCAAATTGGAACCATAACCAATCCCGAAATGGTCATTATAGATTCTAGTTTTTTAGAATCGCTTCCGCAAAATCAGATGCGTTCTGGCCTTGCCGAAATGCTAAAACACGGATTAATTGCTAAAAAATCGCATTGGGAAAAATTTAAAAATCTAAAAGAGGTGAATTTTGATGATTTTGATGATTTAATTTTTGAATCCGTAAGTATAAAAAGTGATATTGTAACCCAAGATCCCACCGAAAATGGTATTAGAAAAGCCTTAAATTTTGGTCATACTTTAGGTCATGCTATTGAAACTTATTTTTTAGAAAATCCTAATAAAACAAATTTGCTTCACGGAGAAGCTATTGTTGCCGGAATGATATTAGAAAGCTATATTTCTTTAGACCAAAAGTTAATTTCCGAAAATGAATACATCGAAATAAAATCGACATTAAACAACATATTCGATAAGATATTTATCGATGAAAATGAACAAGAAAATATCATCGAATTGCTAATTCACGACAAGAAAAATGAGTACGGAA
>NZ_JAYURN010000087.1:0-4479 GCF_043756175.1 Flavobacterium sp. | reverse complement strand
AAGAAAGTCAAATTTAAACAAAATGAGCCCAATACAATATCGAGCTCATTATTATCAAAATTAATTATAAATTTGTCCAAAATTTTGGGTGCAGTCTACGATTTCGTGGTTTTTTGTTATCTGTACTTATCGTTTAATCCTTTGCCATCAAGAATCATATGTTTTATTTTTTCTAACCGATCGAGCTTGGTTTTTTCTTGCTTTGCAGTATCAATATATTCGATAAATTCTTTTTGTTTGTATGGAGAAAATAAATCGAAAGCTTTAGAAATGTTATGGTTTTCATTAATAAAGCTTTGAAATAAATCAGAAATAATGACTTCTTTTTTCTCTGGTTTGTGTGACTTTCCTTCTTTTTCAATTTCAATAGCTTCTGCAATATAGTATAAGATTAATTTTTCGTTTATCTCACTTTTTGAATAAAAACGCCATTGTCGCAATGCTTTTGTAACACCTTCTTGTGCATTGATTAAAACATTTGATTCGTCCTTTAAATAAACACCATTAAAAAACCAAAGGCCAACATACGATTTGAAACCACCTATACCCAAAACATTTTTATTATTGTAGGTATAAACAATTCCGCCCCATTTAGTGGTTTCTACAAGGTTTGTTTTATTCACAATAGATTTTAGAAGTTCAATTTCTTCACTCCATTGATCATGTTGTTTATCCCAAACTTTAGTAGCCATTAATAAAAAAATTATTTTTTCTCACTCTTTTTATAATCTCCTGAAGCAGTAATTTGAGCAATTTGCACAATAACATCAATTGCCTTTTGAATACTTTCTACAGGAACGTATTCATATTTTCCATGAAAATTGTGTCCACCAGCAAAAATATTAGGACACGGCAAACCTTTGTAAGAAAGTTGACAACCATCGGTTCCGCCACGAATAGGTTTTATAAGTGGTTTGATGCCCAAGTTTTTCATAGCTTTTTCAGCAATATCGATAATATGAAATACAGGAACTACTTTTTCTTTCATATTGTAATATTGGTCTTTTACGTCAGTAATTACAATATCCTCGCCAAATTGTTTGGCATATTTCTTATTCATTTTTTTGGTAATATTAAGAATAAGTTCTTTGCGTTTTTTAAATTTTCTAGCATCATGATCACGAATAATAAGTTCAAGATGTGTTTCTTCGATACTTCCAGAAAGTTGCGTTACATGAAAAAATCCTTCATAACCTTTTGTTTCTTGAGGAATTTCGTCTTTTGGTAATTCATTAATAAATTCGTTTGCCAATAGCATCGAGTTTATCATTTTTCCTTTGGCATATCCTGGATGTACACTTTTTCCTTTGAATGTTATTTTAGCACCAGCTGCATTAAAATTTTCATATTCTAATTCACCAATTTGACTTCCGTCCATAGTGTAAGCCCAGTCGCAAGCAAATTTCTCTACATCAAAATGATGTGCACCACGACCTATTTCTTCGTCTGGTGTAAAACCTACTCGAATTTTCCCGTGTTTGATTTCAGGGTTTTTGATAAGGAATTCCATTGCCGAAACAATCTCGGTAATTCCAGCTTTGTCATCGGCACCAAGTAGCGTTGTCCCATCGGTTGTGATTAGCGTTTGTCCTTTATACAACAGTAAATCTTTGAAATATTTTGGAGAAAGCACGATGTTTTTTTCTGCATTTAATACAATATCGTTACCATCATAATTTTTTATAATTTGAGGTTTTACGTATTTTCCTGTAAAATCTGGAGTAGTATCAAAATGAGAGACAAAACCAATAGTAGGAACTTCGTGAGAAACATTACTCGGCAACG
Source organism: Flavobacterium sp. (assembly GCF_043756175.1). Lineage (GTDB taxonomy): Bacteria > Bacteroidota > Bacteroidia > Flavobacteriales > Flavobacteriaceae > Flavobacterium. The sequence goes on along the minus strand of NZ_JAYURN010000087.1, from coordinate 2,694 downwards.
TCGCCATGATGTAAGCTTTGTCATCGATAGTTACATCTTGCATGCCAATCTGTTTTAGTTCTTCGACTAATTTGTTGGCCAAATCCCATTGTTTTGCAGTGCTTGGTGTTGTTTCTGAGTTTGGGTCAGATTCAGTATCTATAGTTACGTAGCTTATAAAACGGTCGATAATATGTTGCATAATGTTTTTTTTAATGAAGGTCAAATATAAGATTTATTTAGGAAAAGAGAAACTCTTCTGCATTCGTGAATTTTATTAATTTATTTATTTTTTGATTCAATTTCGGTATTAACAACCTCTATTATTTTAGAAATATCTGTTTTATAATCGAACCAAATGGTATTTTCAGTTCGTTTGAACCAAGTGAGTTGGCGTTTAGAAAATCTTCTGGTATTTTTTTTAATTTCTTCAATGGCAAAATCTAAAGTAAAATCACCATCAAAAAAGCTATATAATTCTCTGTAACCAACAGTTTGCAAAGCGTTTAATTCTTTATTTGGATATAATTTTTCGGCTTCTGCTAATAAACCTTCGTTTATCATAATATCAACTCGTTGGTTGATGCGATCGTACATAATTTCTCGGTCGGCTTCTAAACCAATGATAATAGGAGTGAAGTTTCTGGCGTTTTTGTCTTTGTTTAAGAACGAAGAATAGGGTTTTCCTGTTCCTATGCAAACTTCTAGAAAACGCATCATACGTTGTGGGTTTTGTAAGGTTTGTGGATTTTCAGAAAGGATTTTAGTGTAATATTCTAGATCTAACTCTTGGAGTTTTTGTTGTAAATATTCTATACCTTTTTCGTCATATTTTTTTTGAATTTCATCACGAATATTAGATTCGATGTTGGGGAAACTATCAAAACCCTTTAAAACTGCATCTACATATAATCCTGAGCCGCCAACCATGATTTGAATTTTGTTTTTACTAAATAACTCGTCTAGTTTTGCAATGGCTTCTTTTTCGAAATCTCCAACAGTATATTCTTCAAAAATTGATTTATTTTGGATAAAATGATGGGTGGCTTGATTTAATTCTTCATCACTTGGAACTGCGGTTCCTATTCGCATTTCTTTAAAAAATTGTCTACTATCGCACGAAATAATATCGCAACCATATTGTTTTGCCAAAGCTATGCTTAGTGATGTTTTTCCTATAGCTGTTGGTCCGATTATGGTTATTAGATAATTCATGAATTAGCGGATTGTTGGTTTTTTAGCCCTGATAATAGTGGAAATCCTTTTTTTTCGCTTTTTTTTTTCGCGGGAGAAAAGATTGCAACGGATAGCAGGAATAGCTCCTAAAAAGTTTAAAATTTTACGATTTTCATCACTTTGTTTTTTCGTAAATAGCCTTGTATAATATTTCGGGTGTCACGGTTGTTAGGCATTGCAGTAATGATGTTTTTTAGGATTTGAATGTTGCTTATCTGGTAGTTTAAATCATAGAAAGCATAACCTTTATACACTCCGTTTTCTATAAGAACTGCACTGCGTTCGCTGATGGTTCGGCCTTTGTCGACAATGACCATACTTTGACTTTCGAAGCTGCTTTTTGTGATAAATTCTTGTACCCGTTTGTTGTATTCTTCGGGCGTAATTTTTCCTATACAAGCACCGTCACACTCGTTTATTTTGTGCTGAAAACATTCGGTTTTTGTTTCGTATAAACCTGTTAGTTTTTGGCACAAATTGTATTGAGAAGAGATTCTAAATAAAGTATTTTTTCCTTCCTGAAGACTTGTGTAGGCTGTGATTTCTTTTTTGCGACCGTCGGCTTTTTGTAATTTCAGATTTAGATAACCATTTGCGTCTGTTTCGGAATAAATAGCTACGGGAAAATGAGTTTTAGGCGACATTCTATTATATATAGGTCGGTTTATTTTTATTTCTTCGGTTTCTTTTAGCAACGCAACAAGTTCGCTTCCAGTTTCTTCGTAAGTAACGGTAAAAACTTCTTGTTGAATTTTTAGCGCACTTTTTGTAATTCCTGTAAAATGCTGGTTGACTCTTTTTTTGATATTTCTACTTTTACCAATAAAGATGATATTTCCGTTTTCTTTATGTATATAATAAACGCCTGTTTTGTTGGGTAAAGATTCAATAATATTGAACAATTTGGGCGCAATTCCTTTGATGATTTCTGTTTTAATTTGCTCTTTGATAATGATTTTCTCCAAATCTTTGTCTAACAACATTTTAAATAATTTGACTGTTGCCAGAGCATCACCTTCGGCACGATGTCTGTCAGTCATTGGGATTCCTAGTGCTCGGACTAATTTTCCTAAACTATAAGATGGTTGTTCTGGTATTAGGATTTTAGCTAATTCGACTGTGCAAAGTGTTTTTGCTTGAAAATCATAACCCAAACGGCGAAATTCAGTACGAAGAATTCGATAATCGAAAACGGTGTTGTGTGCAACAATGACGCAATCTTGCGTGATTTCTACAATGCGTTTGGCTACTTCGTGAAACTTGGGAGCAGAAACTAACATAGCATTATTTATTCCCGTGAGTTTTACTACAAACGGCTGAATTGGGATTTCTGGATTCACTAAACTAATGAATTGGTCTACGATTTCGTGACCATCAAATTTATAGATGGCGATTTCAGTAATTCCTTCTTCATTATACTGTCCTCCTGTTGTTTCTATGTCTAAAATTGCGTACAAATATTGTTTTTTATTGTTTTTT
>NZ_JAYURN010000086.1:0-13296 GCF_043756175.1 Flavobacterium sp. | reverse complement strand
TCAACTACCTAATAATCTATTATTTATTTCGTTTCAACGGTATAAACTAACAGCTCATCTATTTTATTTAATAAAACTTATTTTTTTAATATTTATTTTTTAGTATTGCTATATTATTAATTAAAAAACTAATTAAACCAAACAAATTATGAAAAAACTGTTTTTAACTTCCGCGGTAGCCTTACTTCTATTTTCTTGTCAAAATGACAACAATGTTGATGAAAATCAATCAAAAACAAGTTCATTAAATATTTCTGCTCAAAGAGGTTGTGCTTCGCAAGAAGTCTTAGAAAGACAACTTAAAGAAAATCCAAATTTAGCATCTAAAATGTCTGAAATTGAAAGATTTACAGAAAATGCATTAGCTACAGGAAGACTTGTAAATGGAAAAATAGAAATTCCAGTTGTAGTAAATGTTCTGTATAGAACAACTGCCGAAAATATTTCATTAACATTAATTCAATCTCAAATTGATGTTCTAAATAAAGATTTTAATGCTGCGAATGCAGATTACAATCAAGTTCCAGCTTTATTTTCTGGAGTAAAAGCCAATGTAGGTATGACTTTTGTATTAGATCAAGTAATTAGAAAATCGACTACAAAATCATCTTGGGGAACTAGAGATGCTATGAAAAAATCTAAACAAGGCGGCTTGGACCCTACATCTCCTACAACAAAATTAAACTTATGGTCTTGTACTATTGGTGGTGGTATTTTAGGATATGCACAATTTCCTGGTGGTTCATCTGCAACTGATGGTGTTGTAATAGATGCTAATTATATTGGAGTTACAAGTTCTAGTTCATCTTCTTATCCTTATAATTTAGGAAGAACTGCTTCTCACGAAGTAGGACATTGGATGAACTTACGTCACATTTGGGGAGATGCCACTTGTGGTTCTGATTTAGTTTCAGACACACCTGTTCATAATACAGCCAATTACGGAGTTCCTGCATATCCTCATTATAGCACTTGCTCAGGTACACCTGTTGAAATGACAATGAACTATATGGATTATACGGACGATAGAGGAATGTATATGTTCTCATTAGGACAAAAATCTAGAATGGATGCAATATTTGCTGTTGGAGGCGTTAGAGCTTCTTTCAGATTGTAATATCTTTCTTAAACATAAATTAAAAACTCGCTCTTGTAGCGAGTTTTTTTATTTTAAAAATGTATTGATATCAAAAAGTTAAGAAAAATTTTTTTTTTTAAGAATAACATAAAGAGTTGAACTAAATTTTATCAAATACTCAAAAAAAGCTAACTATTTTTAAATAATATTTTTTAACATTAAAAAATCTTTAAACATCTTGTTTTCCTAGATATTCCAAGGTTATTAACATTTTAAAAACTATTTTTTTATAAGTTTTTTGTAATTGTTTTGTATTTTTTTTTAATAAAAATTTTGTAAATCATATAATTATTTATAGTATTGCCAAACAATTGAATGAAAAACTAACAAATTACTAATTAAACCAACCAAATTATGAAAAAATTATTATTGACTGCTTCGGTAGTTTTCTTTATGTTTTCTTGTCAAAAAGATGACAACAATGTAACAGATGTTCAACCAGCTACTAATTCATCTGCACATAGAGGTTGTGTTTCTCATGAAATACTAGAGCGTCAACTTCAAGAAAATCCTGCTTTAGCTTCAAGAATGGCTGAAATCGAAAGATTTACAGAAAACGCAATGTCAACTGGAAGAATTGTGAATGGAAAAATTCAAATTCCGGTTGTATTTAATGTATTGTATCGTACAACAGCAGAAAATGTTTCTTTAGCGCAACTTCAATCACAAATTGATGTTTTAAACAAAGATTTTAATGCTTTAAATTCAGATTATAATACATCTAACAATCCATACTCATCAGTAAGAGCAAATGTAGGAATCTCTTTTGTACTTGACCAAGTGATTAGAAAATCAACTACAAAAACATCTTGGGGAACTAATGATGCGATGAAAAAAACTACTTCTGGTGGTTTAAATCCAACTTCTCCTACTACAAAACTTAACTTTTGGGTTTGTACTATTGGTGGAGGAATTTTAGGATATGCACAATTTCCTGGAGGTTCTTCAACCACTGATGGAGTTGTTTGCGATGGTAAATACACTGGTGTAACAAGTTCTTCTTCATCTGCCTATCCTTTCAACTTAGGAAGAACAGCGACTCACGAAGTAGGTCACTGGATGAACTTGCGTCACATTTGGGGAGATGCAACTTGTGGATCTGATTTAGTTTCTGATACACCAACTCACAATGATGCTAATGGCGGAGTTCCTGCTGTTGGTCATAGAAGTACTTGTTCAGGTACGCCATTAGAAATGTACATGAACTATATGGACTATACAGATGATAGAGGAATGTATATGTTCTCACTAGGTCAAAAATCAAGAATGGATGCAATATTTGTTTCTGGAGGTTCTAGAGCTTCTTTCAGATTGTAATATCTTTCTTAAATAATATTGAAACTCGCTCTTGTAGCGAGTTTTTTTATTATATTCGTTCCTCAATTTAAATGAAATGACTTCAAAAAATATCGCAAACGGAATTATAAAAGCATTGGCAATCATTGTTGGAATTGTTGTGCTATTATTTTTTTTATATGAAATTCAATCGGTTATTATATATTTGATAATTTCACTAATATTGACCTTAATTACAAGTCCATTTGTAGTTTTTTTAAAAAGAAGATTAAAATTTTCTAACACAATTGCAGTTGTATTTACCATGTTTATATTGGTTTTAACTTTTGTGGGATTAATTATGATGTTTGTACCACTTATATTATCCCAAAGTGAAAATTTATCTTTACTAGACACTAAATCAATTGAAAACAGCGCAACCGAATTGGCTAATCAATTTAAAGTTTACCTGACAAATCATCATATTAATGCTGGGAATTTGCTAAATGTTTCTAATTTAACATCTAAAATAAATTTTAATTTTATACCTACGATTCTAAATTCTATTTTAGGCACAATAAGCAGTTTCGGTATGGGATTAGCTTCCGTTTTATTTATCACTTTTTTCTTTTTGAAGGACAAATTAATGTTTACAAATGGTATGAAAATAATTTTACCTGACAATCACGAAGAACAAATCCTGAATTCATTTACCAAAACAAATGAAATGCTTAGTCGTTATTTTATTGGATTGCTCATTCAATTATCGATTGTTTTTATTTTATACTTAATTGTGCTACTCATTTTTGGGGTGGAAAATGCTTTTGTCATTGCTTTTTTATGTGCTTTACTAAATATCGTTCCCTATGTTGGGCCTTTAATAGGTTCTGTATTAGCCGCAATATTAACGATGATTAGTAATTTAGGAGGTGATTTTCAGCATGACATTTTACCTACAACTTTATATGTTATGATTGGTTTTTGGATTGTTCAACTAATTGACAATAATATTTCTCAACCCATTATTTTTTCAAAAAGTGTCAATTCTCACCCACTCGAAATATTTTTAGTAACCTTAATTAGTGGATTTCTTTTTGGAATAACAGGAATGATTATTGCCATTCCTTTTTATACAATGCTAAAGGTGATTGCTAAAGAATTTTTCCCTGAGAATAAAATTGTACAACTCATTACAAAGAATATATAATGATTTCTCCATTATTATCGGTTGCTGTACAAGATTTTATCTCTCAAAATATTGAAGCTAATATCTCGAAATTGGCTTTGCAAAAAAATCCTTTTCCCGAAATTCCTTGGGTTGAAATACTAACACAAATTTCGGCAAAAAGTAAAGCTAAAGAAAAGTTACCAACTTGGTATGCTCATGAAAATATTGTTTATCCAAGTAAAATATCGATAGAACAAACTTCTTCAGAGAAAACTGCTTTATACAAATCTAATCTCGTTTCAGGCAAACATTTAATCGATTTAACTGGTGGATTTGGTATTGATGATTATTATTTTTCGAAGAAAATAAATCAAGTTTATCATTGTGAATTAAATCGTGAATTATCCGAAATTGTTCGACATAATTTTGAAATATTAAATCAGAAAAACATTACTTGTATACAAGGAGATAGTTTTGAAACATTAAAAAAACTAAATCATAAATTCGACTGGATTTACTTAGATCCGTCTCGGAGAAGTGATACAAAAGGCAAGGTATTTATGCTTAAAGATTGCTTACCCAATGTCCCAGAACTTTTAGAAGACTATTTCCAGTTTTCTGATAAAATACTTATAAAAACTGCGCCAATACTAGATATTACTTCAGGTTTGAATGAATTGAAAAACGTAAAAACCATACATATTATCGCTGTAAATAACGAAGTGAAGGAATTATTATGGGAAATAGAGAAAGATTATGAAAATACAACTGAAATAAAAACCATTAATTTCAACAAAGAAAAAGAAGAAAAGTTTGATTTCATTTTGAATAAAGAAATAGAAAAAAATATTTATACATTAACAAAAAAATACATTTACGAGCCCAATGCTGCGATTCTGAAGTCTGGAGCTTTCGAATTGATTGCAAATCATTTTAAACTCGAAAAACTACACCAGCATTCTCATTTATATACATCGAACGAAATAATAGATTTTCCTGGAAGAGTATTTAAAATTGAAAATTGTTTTGAATATAATAAAAGTGAAATGAAAGAATTTTTGCAAAATACCAAAGCAAATATTACCATACGTAACTTTCCAGAAACTGTCGAAAACATTAGAAAAAAATGGAAAATAAGTGATGGCGGAAATACCTATACTTTTTTTACAACGGATGCAAATAATCATAAAATTGTTTTAATTTGCGCCAAAATTTAAACCCAATGAGAATTCCTATAATTGTCTTATTTTTCTTATTTCAAACTGTATTATTTGCACAAAAACCATGTGAATTAAGCGTAAATGTAACTGATTCTATTGGCACATTAAAAGAAACTAAAAGCTGTTTGGTGTACGAAAAGGTTTTTGGGAATTCAGCACAACTAGTTTTTTTATCCTTAATTTCAGAGAATGGAACACCAATACTAAATTTGCAGATTATACAAAAAAGTACCGATTTTATAACACCAAAATGTATAGATAAAAACTCTAAAATTTATTTTCAGTTGGCTAACGGGAAAATTTACACCTTAATAAATGCTGGCGAAAGCGAATGTGATAATTTAATTTATAATGCGCAAGAGAAATTAAATAATCGCTTCCTAAACGCTCATTTTCTGTTTATAAAAGACAATTTAGACGATTTAAAAAAATACCCAATAATCACAATGCGAATAAAACTTGCTTCCGAAACCAAAGATTATATTTTACTAAAAGAGCTTCGTGGCGAAAAAATAATAGGTATTTTTGAACCAGAAAATTTCTTTATAGATAATTTTTCATGTATTGAATAGTTATACGCAATATTAAAAAGAGAAGACCTTATCATAATCAATTAAAATAAATCCAATGGAAAACAATCAAGAAAATCATAAGATTCTTAAAAAAAAATATCTTCCAACATCTGAGTTTTATAGTCAAATCATTGACAGTTTGCAAGATTATTCAATTTTTACATTAGATAAAGAATTTAATATAAATAGTTGGAGTGCAGGTGCTACAAAAATATTTGGTTATGAAGTAGACGAAGTTATAGGAGAGTCATTCGATTTAATATTTACGGAGGAAGATTTAAAAAATGAAATTCCTAAAAGAGAAATTCAGATAGCTTTAAAAGAAGGAAGAGCAACAGATAATAGATGGCATATAACTAAAGACAAAAGCTTTTTTTTTGCTTTTGGATTGGTTTTTCCGCTCATCAGTTTAGATGGAGAGATGATAGGTTATGTTAAAATTTTACAGGACTTAACATATAAAAAACAATCCGAGGATTCCATAAAAAACTATGTTAAGGAATTGGAAGAACTTAATACACATAAAGAGAGCGTCTTGGCAATACTTTCACACGACTTAAGAAGCCCTCTTTCTGCAATTATTGGTACAGCAAAATATTTGAAAGAAAATTTTCATAAAATGAAAACGGATACTGTTCAGGAAATGCTCGAATTACTTTATAAATCATCAACTGATGAATTAGAAATGTTAGACTATCTGGTAGAATGGGCTAGAATTAAATATGCATCTGACGTGTTTTCACCAACTAAAATAAAACTAATTGAATATATTAATAAAGTTTTTGAAACTTTAAAGGAAACTGCTTCTATAAACACAATAAATCTTCATCATGAAATTGAAGAGAATACTTTTATATTTGCAGATGGTAAAATGTTAATTTCCATTATTCAGAATATCGTTTCAAATGCTATAAAACATACTGAAAAAGGAGGAATGATAACGGTTTCAGCAAAAAATTTAGAAGACAAAATTATTATTCAGGTTAAGGACACTGGAATTGGAATGTCAAAAGAAATAATGAACAAGCTTTTTACACCACAAATGAAAACTCTTTCAGAAACGAGAAAAAAGGATAAAGGTGCTGGAATTGGATTATTATTGGTAAAAGGTTTTTTAGAAAAAAATGGTGGAGAAATATGGGTAGAAAGTATTGAAGGTGAAGGTTCGTCTTTTTATTTTACTTTACCTATTGAGAAACCTTTATATAAATAGGCAATTGAGATGGAATTATATTTGATGGAAGTGAATAAAACAAAGACTTGTGGCATTTGAAATTGCTACATCATATAACAACGATTTTTAAAAAAAATGCAGTTTATGATTTAATTTATGCATTTGGCCTTATTGAATAGCTAATCGTAAACAAGATATTACTATTCACACTGCCAAGTAAAATTAGACAAATTATCTTTTCTAGAACCAATCAAATTATAATGCCACCATTCTGAATCGAAGGATTCAAAATTGTTTCGTGTCATAATTTTTTTTATTAGTCTTCTGTTTTTAAGTATTTTTTTAGGATAGTTTCTGTAATCATGACTAGATTCTATACCAAAAAAATCGAAAGTAGTTCCCATATCAAGCTCGACACCATTTTCGTCGACTAACGTAATATCTACAGCACCACCACGATTATGAATAGAACCTTTTGCAGGATTTGCTACGTAATTTGCATCGGGAATAATTGCCCACATTTTTTTCTGAACATCAAGCGGTCGGTAACAATCAAAGAGCTTTATTTTGTAACCTTTTTTCTTGAATTCATTATTGGCTTCTATCAAGAATTTTATAGTTTTTAAACGTAAAAAACAGGATTGACAATCGTAAACTTTAGTTTCTAAGAAATTATCTTCGGTAGCATATTTCATATCTAAAATAAAATCAGAACTATAATCTTTTATATTTACGAAAGTGGTATCATTAATAATTACTTGATTTTGTTGTATATTTTGTGATTTACAGGGAATTATAAAATTTATAATTAATCCGAAAATCAATATTTTTTTTATTTTCATCATTCTTTGAGTTGTTAAACAAATATAAATAAAAAAACCACCAGTTTCCCAGTGGCTTACAGCTTACTTTTTGACATATTTCTTGTACCCAAAATATCCTAATCCAGCAATCAGAGCGATTCCCCATAATTGCACAACAAATGCAATAATTGCTTCGAGCATAAACCAACCTGTTTTTAAGCTATCCCAAATTTGCAAGCCAATATTGGGACGATAAGCATTTATACTTTTTTCATTGGCAACCATTTCTTGTTTTACAGTTTCTCGTTGGTAAATTTGCAATGTTAATGTGCTAAAATTCACTTGATCTTTCAGTGATAAATTTTCGATTTTACTAGCGTCATTTTGCTCTTTTTTATCATCTAAATGATCTTCGGCATCGATAATATTATTTAATTTTTTGCCTTTGTCATCAATCGCTTTTTCAATTCTTTTTTCGGAATTATTACTTCTATTTTGAGCCATTTGGTTAGACAATATTTGCAAAGTAACATCGTCGGCTTTTATAACTCGAAAATCAAGAAAATCTATTTGTCTTGCAATTGTTTTTATAACCGTATCTAGTCGTGTGTTGGGTACACGAATGGTAATACTATTTTCGACTATGTATTTTGTCGTAACTAACGTACTATCTGGACTTACTTTAGTTTCATCTTTGTTAGAAATGTTACTTTGCAAGTTGGTATAAGTTACAAAACCACCAAATTTTGTCGTCGCATCTTCAATCGCATAAGTCGATCTGGGAACGTTTTTTACTTTAAATTTAATGTCGGCCGTTCTAACAATTTTTCTTTTAGAATTCTTGGGCTCTACTGCTGCCGATGAAGATGTTGCCACTTTTACATCGACAGTTTCTTCCATTGTTGGAGCTGCTTCTTCGGTAATTGGTGATTCTGTGGCACCATCTTTACAAGAATAGGCAATAGTTACCAGTAGTAATGCCAAACCAATTGCGGGAGTTTTTTTCATGATTTTCATATTTAATATTAATTGAGGTTACTTTTTAAAGGGAATTTCGAGGTAGTTTTCAATCAATAATTTAATATGAATTTATTTGTTAATACATAATTCTAGCTGTACTAAAAACTGTGCCAAAAACTTATATCCATTACAGTTAAAATGTTGTAATTTTGTTAAATATTTATTTCCGATTTGAGAACATCTATTTTTAAAGATTTACAGGATCCTATTTTATTTAAAAAGCAACTTTTAGCTTGGGGAAATCAGTACAGAGAAGTTATTTTTCTGGACAGTAATCATTATCCGCAAGAATATTCCAGCTATGATTGTGTTTTGGCGGTTGATGCTTTTACATCAATAAAAACTGACTATCACAATGCTTTCGAAGATTTAAAACAATACCAATCTCAAACACGAGATTGGCTTTTTGGTTATTTATCATATGATTTAAAAAACGATACCGAAGATTTGGTTTCTAAAAATTATGATGGTTTGCATTTCCCAGATTTGTTTTTCTTTCAACCTAAAAAAATATTTTTATTGAAAGGAAATCAAGTAGAAATTCAATATCTGAATATGTGTGATGATGAAGTTGAAGAGGATTTTTTTGAAATTGTCGAAAGTCAAAAGTCGAAAGTCGAATGCAAAAATAATAATAAAATCGAGCAACGAATATCTAAAGAAAACTACATAGAGAAAGTTAGTGAATTACTAACACACATCAATCGTGGAGATATTTATGAAGCTAATTTTTGTATGGAATTTTTTGCTGAAAAGGCTGATATAAATCCATTAGAAATTTATAATAAACTAAATGAAATTTCAGAACCTCCATTTTCTGTATTTTTCAAAAACAATACAAATTATTTACTTTCCGCATCTCCAGAACGTTATTTGAGAAAAGAAGGAACAAAAATAATTTCACAACCTATAAAAGGTACTTCAAAACGATTTTCTGATACTATTGAAGACGAAAAATCGAAACTAGAATTATCGCAAAACCCTAAAGAATACTCAGAAAATGTGATGATTGTCGATTTGGTTCGCAATGATTTATCACATACTGCTACAAAAGGTTCGGTTCAAGTTGCGGAATTGTGTGGTATTTATACTTTTAAACAAGTACATCACATGGTTTCGACAATTGTTTCAGAAGTTTTGCATACCACTTCTCCTATCGATATTCTAAAAACAACCTTCCCCATGGGAAGTATGACTGGCGCTCCCAAGATTTCGGCCATGAAAATTATTGAAGAATTAGAAGAAACAAAACGTGGTTTGTATAGTGGCGCCATTGGTTACTTCACTCCTACTGGCGATTTCGATTTTAATGTTGTAATTCGTAGTATTTTATACAATTCGGAAGAAAAATACGTTTCTTTTTCTGTTGGAAGTGCTATTACTGCTGGCTCAATTCCAGAAAAAGAATATGACGAATGTTTATTGAAAGCAAAAGCGATGTTGGAAGTGTTAAGTTAAATTAAATAATTACTTTTGAAAATGCTTTTAAAACTACAAAATCATCTCTCTAAAAATTTCCCTTTTCTGAAAGAGAAAAAACTTCTTTTGGCTACAAGTGGCGGAATTGACAGTATGATTATGTTGGATTTATTTCAAAAACTGAATTATACTATTGCTATTGCGCATTGTAATTTCCAATTGCGTGGTTTAGAGAGTTTTGGCGATCAGCAATTTGTTCAAAATTATGCTTCTAACAATAATATTGAAATGTTTGTAACTCTTTTCGATACTGAGAATTTTGCTAAAGATTATAAGTTATCAACTCAAATTGCCGCTCGAGAACTTCGGTACAATTGGTTTTATGAATTATTAGAAACCGAAAATTTCGATTTTATACTTACAGCTCATCATTCCGATGATAATTTAGAAACTTTTCTCATTAACTTAACTCGAGGAACAGGTTTAGATGGATTGACTGGAATTCCTGAACAAAATGAACAAATAATTAGACCTTTATTACCTTTTTCTCGTTCAGAAATAGAGGAATATGCTAAAGAAAATAGAATTCAATGGCGAGAAGATTCTAGCAATGCTTCCGATAAATATTTACGAAATAAGATTCGTCATGATTTGGTTCCCATATTAAAAGAATTAAATCCTAATTTTCTAGATTCCTTCCAGAAAACGCAAAATTACTTGCAAGAAGCTCAAATTATGGTCGAAGATGCTACGATTATGATATACCAACAAGTAGTAAAAGAAGATAATGGACTTATTTCTTTCGATTTAAAAAAACTAACTCAATTGCCCAATTACAAATCCTATTTGTACCAGTGGTTACGTGAATATGATTTTACAGCTTGGGAAGATATTTATAGTTTAGTCGAATCTCAGTCAGGAAAACAAATTTTCTCGAAAAATTATCGATTATTAAAAGACCGAGATTTTTTAATTTTAAAGGAAATAGAGGAATTAGAAAAAGATACCTATTTTATTGAAAAAGATCAAAAAGAAGTTAAAATTCCCTTAAATCTTTCTATTTGTAAAGTAACTGACATTTCTACTCCTAAAAATACAATTATATTTGTTGATGAAGACAAACTTCAATTTCCATTAACGATTAGAAAATCGAATGAAGGAGATTCTTTTTATCCGTCAGGAATGAACGGTAAAAAGAAGTTAAGTAAATACTTTAAAGATGAAAAAATGTCATTGATAGAGAAAGAAAATACTTGGCTTTTGTGTTCCAAAAATCAAATTGTTTGGATAATCGGAAAGCGTGCAGACCAACAATTTATAGCAAATAAAACAACTACAAATATTATACAATTAGAATTATTATAATGAAGAAACTAGTCGCTTTAATCCTGTTTTTTACTTTTTTAAGTACACAAGCTCAAATTATAGAACCAGTAAAATGGCAATCACGAGTTGAAAAAATATCTGACACAGAATTTAACTTAATTCTTGATGGAAAAATAGACGCTGGTTGGCATGTGTATTCGCAATTTACACCAGACGGCGGGCCGCTTCCTACAGAGTTAAAATTTGAAAAAGGAAATTACGAATTGGTCGGAAAAACCCAAGAAAGTAAAACAAAAACCGCTTTCAATGATATTTTTGAAGTAAATGAAACTTTTTTTGAGAAAAATGTGACTTTAACTCAAAAAATAAAAACTACTAATCAAGATTTAAAAAGCATCAAGCTTAATTTAGATTACCAAGTTTGTAAAGAATCATGCATTAATGCAAATAAATCATTTCAGTTTGATATTCCGAAATCATCTATTGAAGCTACAAAACCAGTAGTTGCTGACGAAAATATCGATACATCTAAAATAGAAAAAGAAGTTGTAGAAAATGATATTACAAAAGAAAACACTCCAATTACTACTTCTAAAATTGAAGATAAAAAAGATGAAAAAAGTGAAAATAATGGGATTTGGTCTATCTTCTTATTATCGATTTTAGGAGGATTATTTGCCACCATTACACCTTGTGTATTCCCTATGATTCCAATGACGGTTAGCTTTTTCTTGAAACAATCTTCAAGTAAGTCTAAAGGGAAATTTAATGCCTTTTTCTACGGATTTTGTATTGTTGCAATTTGTGTATTAATTACTATTCCGTTCCATTTGATAGAAGGAATAAATAGAGATATTTTTGCGGAAATATCCAATAACGTTTATTTGAATATTTTCTTTTTTCTAATATTTACAATATTCGCGATATCATTTTTTGGTGCTTTCGAGATTACAATTCCTAATAAATTTGCAAATAAAGTTGACAATGCTTCCAATAAAGGCGGATTAATTGGCGTCTTTTTTATGGCATTAACATTAATTATTGTTTCTTTTTCTTGTATTGGTCCGGCAATTGGTTTGGTGATGGGAACCTCATTAAATTCTGATGGAGGAGCGACAATTCTATCCATAGCAATGCTTGGTTTTGGTTTAGGATTGGCTTTACCTTTTATGTTTTTTGCACTTGCTCCTAGCCTGCTTAGTAATTTACCAAAATCTGGTGGTTGGCTAAACACTGTAAAAGTTGTTTTTGGATTTGTAGAACTCGCATTGGCAATGAAATTTATTTCTAATGCAGACATTGGTTTAGATTTACATTTACTAGAAAGAGAAGTATTTATTGCAATTTGGATAGCCATTTTTGGAGCACTTTCGTTGTATTTATTTGGAAAATTTACTTTGCCACATGATAGTCCGTTAAACCATATTTCTGTTGGCCGATTGATTCTGGCTGTTGTAACATTATCTTTTACAATTTATATGATTCCTGGACTTTGGGGAGCGCCACTAAAAATGATTTCAGCATTTCCGCCACCAAGTACTTATAGCGAAAGTCCACAAGGATTTGGAAATAATAGCGTTGCAAGCAATGCAGCACAATTACCTAAAAATGCGGTTTATGGGGTTCATAATTTAGTTTCTTTTGAAGATTATGAACATGGTCTGGCTTATGCAAAAGAAGTAAACAAACCTATTTTGATAGATTTTACAGGAAAACAATGCCAGAATTGTAGGGTTATGGAAAACAATGTTTGGTCTGACGAAACAGTTTTAAAAATTCTTAAAAATGATATTGTATTAATTTCACTTTACGGTGATGAAAGAAAAGAATTACCTGTAAATGAACAATATATTTCTAAAGAAACTGGAAACAAAATAATAACTGTAGGTCAGAAATGGAGTGAGTTTCAACGATTAAATTATGGTACAAATGCAAGACCTTATTATGTTTTGATTGGTTTAGATGAGAAAAAATTAAACGAACCTGTACCTTATACACCAAACATTCAGGAATACAAAACTTGGTTAGAAGAAGGAATTTCTAGATTTAAAAAATAATAAATTTCATAAAAAAACCTGAACAAAATAGACTGCACCCAAAATTTTGGACAAATTTATAATTAATTTTGATAATAATGAGCTCGATATTGTATTGGGCTCATTTTGTTTAAATTTGACTTTC
>NZ_JAYURN010000085.1:0-4534 GCF_043756175.1 Flavobacterium sp. | reverse complement strand
TTTTTCCGAAATAATTCGCATCATAAATACCGGTAAGATTCCCTACATAATTGCAAAAAAACAACTGTCTATAAGCAAGATTTCTGGGGGCTTCCACTCTTTTATTCAATTCTATTCCTTGTTCATTGATGCAATCGTAAAAGGAAAAAGTAAATGGTAAATTGTTATTTCTTAGAAAATTAATTTGAATTTCCAATTTATTTGGTTTCCATAAATCGTCTGCATCCAAGAACGCAATATACTTCCCTGAAGCTTTTTCTAAACCAGTATTTCTCGCAATTCCGGTTCCTGAATTTTTGTCTAGTTTATAAACCGTAATTCTGTTGTCATTATTGGCAATATATTCAGCTATAGAAACCGTTTTATCAGTAGAGCAATCGTCTACAATAATCATTTCCCAGTTCTGATAGGTTTGATTTTGCACCGATTGAATCGTCCCCGCAATAAATTTTTCAGAATTGAAAGAAGGCGTTATAATTGAGACTAATTCCATTTTAATATGCTTTTTCTTCGCCTTTTAAAACGTTGATAACCGTTTGTGAAATTATCTTCAAATCTAAGATGAGTGACCAGTTTTCGATGTAAAAAATGTCAAATTTTATACGGTTAACCATATCGGTTTCGGTTTCAATTTCACCTCGACACCCGCTAATTTGTGCTAAACCTGTGATGCCTGGTTTAACGCAATGGCGTACCATATATTTTTTAATTTTCTTCCCGTATGATTTATTTTGAGACCAAAGATGCGGACGAGGACCAACAACAGACATATCACCTAGTAATACATTTATGAATTGAGGCATTTCATCTAGACTTGTTTTTCTAATAAACTTACCTATTCTGGTGACGCGAGGATCATTTTTGGAAGCCTCATTTTCAGTTGTTCCATTGATTCTCATAGAGCGGAATTTGTAACAAAAAAATTCATTTTCATCAATTCCGGGTCTTCCCTGTTTGAAAAAAATAGGACCTTTTGATTCTAATTTTATTAAAATTGCTAATATTGGCATTAGCCAAGACAAAAGAAATACCACCACTAATAATGAAAAAACAATATCAAATGATCTTTTGAGGGCTTTAATCACAGGCTCATGTAAAATGGTTTTCTTTAATGACAGCACGGGAAAAAAATCGTAATAATCAATTTTTAAATTCTTTGAAAAAATTTCTTTTGTATCCGGTATGAATTTAATAGTTCTATTATTTTCATCGGCAAAATCAATTAAATCTTTCAAATGCTCATTGGAAATTTCATTCAAGGAACAATAAATTTCATCAATACTATTTTCAAGCACAAAAGGTTTCAAGTCAGCCAATTTTCCTTTAATGTTTTGATTTGATTTCTTGTCTGAAAAATATCCAAAAAAACGATAACCGTAATCATTTCTTGTTTCAAAAAGATCTTTCAGTCGAATTGCCTCTGGTGTATATCCGATAATTACAGCGCTTCTATAATTACTCCCTGTTATTATTCGATATTCTTTTAAATAATAAAACAATAAAAATTTAGATAAAGAGACAAGCACTATACTAGAAATCATAAAAAAAGCGATAGCAGTACCGCTAAAAACAACTTGCTTTTCGAAGGGAAAATAAGCGATAACAATCAATAGAAACAACACCGACTGCTTCAGTATCTTGGAAATAATTTCTATTGGGGTAGTGAAGCGATAAACTTCATAAAATTGAATAAAAACAGCCGCACTGATCCATCCTATAATTTGATAAACAAGATAAAGTTCCGTATTTAAATTAAGTCCTTTAAAGAAAGACATGCTCATAACAGAAATGATCAATAGGTCTGTTGTAACACTTATTGGCCTAATGTATTTTGAATATCTTCCTGTTTGAGATGCAGTCATAATGAGCGATGATAACCTATTGGGTTTTCGTTCTTTTCTTTTCGTAAAATTTCCATTGACAATGCTTTGAAATTGTCTTAAGTAATAATCATTATTTATAATCGGTTCACCTTGATTTTCCAACATAATATTTAATTTGCTTTGCAGGCGAACAGCAATGCTAAATAACAACTTACAGAATTAAAAATAATAAAATGTTCTTATTATTGAAATCAAAAATTTGGTACTTAACTACTTTGAAGGAACCACAAAAAATTATAGTACGTAAATATGTTGCTATTTTTCTATTTAATCAAAGATTCAATGTATATTAAAACTATACAATCTCCTATAAATCCCCCAATTAATTTATAATCCAATACATTTTATTCTTTTTATCAGATAAATCTATGATTTATTCTATTTATAAATGGGAATCCCGCAATACGATTACAAAACAATGAAAGCGAGATCTCTATTAAAAGCAAATATATTTACTTTATATAACCCGAAAAATCTTTATGTTCTTCTTTAGAAAGTTCTTCTTTGGACAATGATTTAAAATAGTCGTAAGTGATTTTCATTCCCTCGGCTCGATCTACCTTTGCTTCCCAACCCAACAATTTTCTTGCTTTTGTAATATCCGGCTGACGTTGCAACGGATCATTTATTGGCAAAGGAAAATAAACCACTTTCTGACTGGTTCCTGTCAGTTTTATAATTTCTTCAGCAAAATCTTTTATGGTAATTTCGTCTGGATTACCAATATTGACTGGCAGAACATAATCAGAATGCAATAATCTAAAAATACCTTCGACCTGATCATCAACATAACAAAAAGAGCGCGTTTGCATTCCGTCCCCAAAAATAGTTAAGTCTTCACCTCGGAGCGCCTGACCTATAAAAGCAGGAATAACTCTACCGTCATTGAGTCTCATTCTTGGACCGTATGTATTAAAAATTCTAACGATTCGGGTTTCTACCCCATGGAAAGTATGGTACGCCATTGTTATTGATTCCTGAAAACGTTTGGCTTCATCGTAAACACCTCTTGGTCCTATGGTGTTTACATTTCCGTAATATTCTTCTGTTTGAGGATGAACCAATGGATCTCCATACACCTCAGAAGTGGATGCAATAAGAATTCTGGCATTTTTTACACGCGCCAAACCTAAAAGATTGTGCGTCCCAAGTGAACCGACTTTTAAGGTTTGTATTGGAATTTTCAAATAATCGATTGGACTTGCCGGTGAGGCAAAATGCAAAATATAATCCAGTTGACCAGGAACGTGGACAAATTTGGTAATATCATGATGATAAAATTCAAAATTCTCTAATTTGAACAAATGTTCTATGTTTTTTAAATCTCCCGTGATGAGATTATCCATTCCAATAACAAAATAGCCTTCTTTTATAAAACGGTCGCAAAGATGTGATCCTAAAAATCCTGCAGCTCCAGTGATAAGTATTCTTTTCATATCGATTTTTATATTTGAGTGTTATGAAATAATTTATTAAAAAGTAAATAGATTATTCAAATAACACATCGCTCTTTGTCATCATAAAGAGGATTCTGTCAAAAATAAACTTATCATTAGGATTGTGAAAGAAATATTAGTGAAATTTTTTTTTATAACTATTTATCTTCGATCGATAATGAACAATTCAAATTATTCTATTTTTTCTAAAACAAATACATTGTTGAAATAAGCGGTTTTATCAACTGGCAATAATAGACTGAACATAACACCAAAAAAGTTAAAAAAGACAATAAAAGGAGTCAGAAAAACCTGTCTTAGGATTTTATTGTTTGGGAGTATATTTTTGATATAATTTAAATTAAATTGAAAAATTACCTCAATATAATTTCCTGTTTTGAAGTTCTGAACCACCTTAAAACCATTTTTTTGATACAAATGCTTTAAAGCCGGTGTTGTATATCTTGCAAAATCATAGGGCATTTCGTGCTCTTCCCACATAAAAGGTGTCGTAATTAGTGCCTTTCCATTTTTCTTTAATACTCTATTAAATTCCTTTAATAATTCGTCGATATTAAAAACATGCTCTAAAACCTCGGTGCACAAAAGAGAATCAAACCGTTCATTTTCAAATGGAATTTTTTTGCCATCATAAAACTCATCTACTTCATTATAGTTTTGTTCCCTTCCTTCAATCTTATAATCGACACCAATGTATTCCTTTACGTTTACAAAAAGTTTTTTATAGGGTTTCGTTCCACAACCAAAATCCAATAAAGAACCGTTAAGTTTATCCGCATTATTTTTTATGGCGCTTCGAATCGATTTCCGGATCAGAAAATTATAATTAATGAAAAAACCAATAACTCCAGGATGAAACTTTTCCTTTTTAATCTTTTGTTTGATGAACTCTTTATACATTAAAATTCTTTTTTCAATATTAATTCAATTGCTATTATTTCAAATAAATCGATTCCAGTTTAGAAATGTTCTTTTTGATGTTGTATTTTTCAATGTAGGAAGTAAAAGCATTTTTTGACAATTCATCCAATAATTCATTATCACTCAAGAGCTTTAAAATTTTACTTTTAAAACCATTTATATCTTCTTTATCAACGACAAATCCATTATAATTATCAATAATTAAATCTATATTTCCATCACAATTAGTAACTACGCAAGCTTTAGATAATGCTAAACTTTCAATAATAGAAT
>NZ_JAYURN010000084.1:0-4548 GCF_043756175.1 Flavobacterium sp. | reverse complement strand
CCAAAAATAGGTTTGCAATGAAAATGGCAATAGCAATTATTTTTAGTTTTTTCATAAATATAAAATCAAAAATGTCAGTCTGAGCTTGTCGAAGACCTTTCTAAAACACTTCGACAAGCTCAGTGTGACAAACAATTATTTTCTTTTTTCTAAAAGTACCACATTTTCCACATGATGCGTTTGCGGAAACATATCAACTGGTCTGATGCGAGTTACTTGATACATTTCGTCCATAAGAGCTAAATCACGTGCTTGTGTAGCCGAATTACAACTTACATATACCACTTTTTCAGCACCAATAGTTAAGATTTGTTTTACTACATCAGCATGCATACCATCACGTGGCGGATCGGTAATAATTACATCAGGGTGACCATGTTGTGCTATAAATGCATCATTGAAAACATTCTTCATATCACCTACAAAAAACTCACAATTGGTAATATTATTGCGTTTTGCATTTTCTTTAGCATCAAGAATCGCTTCAGGAACTGCTTCAACTCCAATTACTTTTTTGGCTTGTTTTGATACAAACTGTGCAATAGTTCCCGTTCCGGTATATAAATCGTAAACGAGTTCATTTCCTGTTAATCCAGCAAAATCTCTTGTTATTTTGTATAATTCATAAGCTTGTTCAGAATTAGTTTGATAAAAAGATTTGGCATTAATACTAAAATGTAAACCTTCCATTTCTTCGAGAATATAATCACGACCTTTAAATAATTTTATATCTTGGTCATAAATAGTATCATTTGGTTTACCATTTATCACATATTGTAATGAAGTGATTTCAGGAAAAGTTTCAGCCAAATGATTCATAATCAATTCACGTTGTACTTTATTTTCTTTAAAAAACTGAATCAAAACCATGATTTCACCAGTCGAAGCCGTACGTATCATCAGTGTTCTAAGTAAACCTTCGTGATTCCTTGGATTGAAGAATTCTAAATTATTTTCTATCGCAAAACGACGAATTTCGTTACGAATCGCATTCGATGGATCTGCTTGTAAATGACATTTTGTAATATCAAGAATCTTGTCCCACATTTTTGGGATATGAAAACCTAAGGCATTTCGATCATCAAATTCTTCGTCACTTTTTATTTCGTCTTCGGTCATCCAACGAGCGTTAGAGAAACCAAACTCCATTTTATTTCTATAAAAAAACTGTTTTTCCGATCCTAAAATAGGTTCAAAATCAGGCATTTCGACCTTTCCAATTCTTTTCAGGTTGTTATATACTTCATTTTGCTTGTAATGCAATTGTTGAGAATACTTCATATTCTGCCATTTGCAACCACCACAAACACCAAAATGCTCGCAAACAGGCTCTGTTCTATGCTCAGAATATTCATGAAAATTGATGGCTTTTCCCTCATAATAAGCCTTGCGCTTTTTGAAAGTTTGCACATCGACCACATCGCCAGGCACGACATTAGATATAAAAATTACTTTACCATCAGGAGCTTTCGCCACCGAAACGCCTTTTGCACCCGCATCAAGGACTTTTACCGTATCAAAAACGATTTTGTCTGTTATTTTTTTTCCCATGTTGCAAAAATAAGGATTGTAGTTTGTATTTCTATTATATCATGTAAAATAAAGATTTAATTTAATTATATTCGTGAAAAATTTCTAAATGAAATATATATTAAAACCCTTATTATTATTTGCATTTATCTCTTCATTTGCTCAAGAATCTGTATTGAAATTTGATAAAAAGATTTATGGCTGTGAAAATAATTGGATTACATATCCATTAAAAGAGAAAGACACGACTTACATGTTAGGTTACGTTTATATTGATAGATCTGCAGGCCTTACTTATCATTTTGAAAATAGATTTAAAATTTCCAATGAAGGAAAATTTATACCATTGAAAAAAAATAATACTTCAAGAATAATTGCACGTATTCAAAATTTGAATACAATCTGCGCAATAATTCCAAGTGATAAGTTTAAGGATTTAGAGATAATTGAGACTCCTGAATTTATGAAATCATATGTCAATTCAAACGAAGCGGATGATTTAGTTGAAAGAGCTTTTCAATATAATCATATAGGAGCAAGTTTTTTAGCAGTCCCTTTACTTGAAAAAGCTCAAAATATTAATCATTTAGCTAAAAATCTATTATTTGAATTAGGATATGCTTATAACGCTACTGAACAATTTGAAAAATGCATTACATTATTGCATATTGGAATTAGTAAATATGAAAAAAACAATTGGTTGTTATATAAAGAATTAATATTTGCTTTATGCCATAATAATCAATTAGAAAATGCTGAAGTTGCGTTTAAAAACGGAATGAAAATAAAAGAAAAAAGCTACATTGATGAAACTGCTTTTAATATTGCTCAGGGATATTTTAATAAAAAAGACAAAAAGAAATTTGAGGAATGGAAAAACATTGCAAAAGAATATTCTACTAAAATAGATTCGCCTGTTATGAAAAATTTAGAATTAATGACTAATGATTTAAAATAATGACAACCCATCTCGCTCTCCTTCGTGGTATCAACGTTTCTGGTCACAATATGATAAAAATGGATGCGCTAAAAATCGCACTAGAAAATATAGGTTTCCAAAATGTGCAAACGTACATTCAATCAGGAAATGTATTTGTAGATACCGAAGAAGAAAACGGACCAAGTGTTGGTTTTACCATCAAACAGGAAATTTTCAAAGTTTTCGGTCATGATGTTCCTATTGTTGTTATTGGCAAAAAGGATTTAGAAGATTGTTTTAAAAACAACAGCTATCTAAAAGAAAAAGAAGCAGATACAAAAAAACTATATGTAGCATTTATTTCAAAAGAATTGAATGCTTCGGCACTAAATGATTTAAAAATTAGTCAGTTCAAACCTGATGAAGCTAGTATTGATTCCAGTAGAATTTATATTAAATACGATATTGGAGCAGGAAAAACCAGATTGGATCAGAAATATATAGAGAAAAAACTAAATGTAACCGCAACAATTAGAAATTGGAATACGGTAACTAAGTTGTTAGAAATGTTTGAAGAAAGATAGACTATAAATTAAAGAATATTCATTATTTTTGTCGAAAATAGGGATGATTTCTCTCCAAAAGTAGGAATTGAGATTACTAAAATCAATACAATTATTATCATGTCAGTATTACAAAAAATCAGTTCACAAGAAATTATTGCTTTAGAGGACAAACACGGAGCACACAATTACCACCCACTTCCTGTAGTTTTGGCTCGTGGAGAAGGTGTATATGTTTGGGATGTAGAAGGAAAAAAATATTACGATTTCTTGTCGGCTTATTCGGCAGTAAACCAAGGACATTGTCACCCAAAAATTATTGGAGCAATGATAGAACAAGCACAAACATTAACATTGACTTCTCGTGCTTTTTATAACGACAAATTAGGCGTTTATGAAGAGTATATAACAAAATATTTTGGTTTTGATAAAGTATTACCAATGAATACTGGTGCAGAAGCAGTTGAAACTGCTTTGAAATTGTGTAGAAAATGGGCTTACGAGAAAAAAGGAATTGCTGAAAATGAAGCGCAAATTATTGTTTGCGACGGAAACTTTCACGGAAGAACGACTACAATTATTTCGTTTTCTAACGACGAGAATGCACGTAAAAACTTTGGACCTTATACCGCTGGTTTTATTAGCATTGCTTATGATGATTTAACAGCTTTAGAAAATGTATTAAAATCATCAAAAAATATTGCAGGATTTCTAGTAGAACCTATTCAAGGCGAAGCTGGAGTCTATGTACCAAGTGAAGATTATTTGGCAAAAGCCAAAGCACTTTGTGAAGCACATAATGTTTTATTTATAGCTGACGAAGTACAAACAGGAATTGCTAGAACGGGATCAATATTAGCTGTTTGTGGTAATTGTACTTGCGAAAATGCATGCGAAAAACAAGCATCTTATGTAGTTCCTGATATTTTAATTTTAGGAAAAGCTATTTCAGGTGGTGCTTACCCAGTTTCGGCAGTTTTGGCAAACGATCACATTATGAATGTAATTAAGCCAGGACAACACGGTTCTACATTTGGTGGTAATCCGGTAGCTGGCGCAGTTGCAATGGCTGCTTTAGATGTAGTTTCTGACGAAAAATTATCTCAAAATGCACGTCGATTAGGAAAAATTTTCCGTTCGGAATTAGCGAAATTTATTGAAACTTCTACTGTAGCGACCTTAGTTCGTGGAAAAGGTTTGTTAAATGCAGTTGTGATAAATGATACAGAAGAAAGCGATACCGCTTGGAATATTTGTATGGCTTTGCGTGATAACGGATTGTTAGCTAAACCAACACACGGAAATATTATTCGTTTTGCACCACCATTAGTAATGAATGAAGAACAATTGTTAGATTGTGTTTCGATAATTATTAAAACATTGAAACAATTTGAAAAGTAATTTTCAATTTATTTATAAATAGAAAATCCGTCTAGTTTTAGACTGCACCCAAAATTTTGGACAAATTTATAATTAATTTTGATAATAATGAGCTCGATATTGTATTGGGCTCATTTTGTTTAAATTTGACTTTCT
>NZ_JAYURN010000083.1:0-41815 GCF_043756175.1 Flavobacterium sp. | reverse complement strand
AGAAACGGTTAGTAAATTTGTCTCATTATTCCAACTAATCTCATTATTCATAGGAATATAAAAAATAGAAAAATCATTATAATTCCCAATTTTAATTTCTAAATTAGATTTTTTTAATAAACTTAACTCTTTTTTTTGATAAGAATACAAACTAAATTTTGTAGAAATAAATAATGATTTTTCATCTAACGAATTGGCAAAACCGTTAAAATAATTTTCTTTATTTTTAAATTGAATGCTCGAAACAAACGTGTCTGGAATGCAAAATAAACCACTCTCATTGGTTGCAATCCATATTTTTCCTTTTTTGTCACAATACAAAAAATTGATATTGTCGGAAGTATTCAAACCTAAATTTTCACTAATTGAGTTCCAATTGTTATTTTTTAGTACAAAAAGTCCTTTATCTTGAATACTCAGCCAACAATTTTCTTCTTTATCAACAATAAAATCATATTTATATATAGGATTTATAGAAAGTGATTGTGGTAATTTTATTTTGTTTTTTATTTTTCCTTTGTAATCGACAAAAAACAGGAAACTTTCATCAAGGAGACAAAGATCGTTTTTTCTAAAAATCACTTTATGCAAAAGTTTTACTTCTTTAGGAAGCGGAACTTTCAAATTATTATAAATCAGATTATTATTTTGAAATCGTATTTCTTGATTATTTTGAACTAATACTGGTGGCGCGATTCTTTGTGAAATACTTGTGTTTTTTGGCTTAAAAACCAACCAATTATGTTTATTTATTTCATTATAAACATAGCATTTGTTACTATATCTGTTTTGTATTGTGTACAAAAATAATTTATCTTTTATATTGAATAATTGGTTGTAGGTCTCAGTAAAAATTGGTGTATTTATAATTTTATTATTCTCGAATTTTTGTAGTTTTCCATTGTAGTTTATCAACCAAATAGTTCCTTTTTCATCTGTGGAAACTGCCGTTATATATGGGTTTACAAGTCCTTCCTTTATATTATAGTTTGTAAAATCGTTACCGTCAAAAAAAGTTAAACCATTGTCTGTTCCCAATACAATATTACCAGTATTATTTTCAGTTATACTATAAATCGAGTTAGATGGCAAGCCTTCATCTGTAGTAAAATGGTTGAATTTGTATCGAACTTGAGCATTTGCAATTGTAAATAAAAAACATAGTAAGAAGGATAAAAACACTTTCATAACAGAATTATTTATTTAGCACCTCATTTAAATCTTTGTAATTACGCCTAGAAATGGGTAATTGTGTTCCTTCATTCAATTCAATAAAATAAGATTCTCGGGTTAAAATTTTTGTTACAAATTTCAGATTAACTATAAATGATTTGTGAATTCTAAAAAAATTAATTTGCAAAACAGCTTCAAAATATTTTAATGTTTTTGCTACCGTAAGCTTCCTATTCCGAGTAAGATAAATTGTTGTTATATTGTCGAATCCCTTGAGATACAGAATCTCATCGAAATCTATTATTGATTTTCCTCCTTCGTAAGTTATAGTTAGTTTATTCTCCGTATTGGGTTTATTAGTTAAACTATAAATTTGTGAAACTTTATGAATAGCTATTCTCAATTCTGAGGTTAAAATTGGTTTTAACAAATAATCTATAGCTCCAACACGGATAGCTTGAATAGCATAATCTTCGTGGGCTGTAACAAAAATTACTTGAAAATCTCTAACCGGAAAATATTCTAATAAATCGAATCCGTTTTCTATTGGCATAGAAATATCTAGAAAAAGTAAATGTATTGGATTATTTTCTATAAACAATTTCGCATCGATAACGGTTTGAAATGATCCTAGAATTTCTATTTCAGGGAAATTTTCATTTAGCATGATTTCTAAATTTTTTAGATTTAGAATTTCGTCGTCAACAAGTATTGTCTTTAGTTTCATAATATTTTTTAAAAATAAGAAAAAGTGACAGATAATCCATCACTTTTTCTAAATTAACCAAGCAAACCAAACTTTTATTGTATTGCATTTATGGCAGCAATCATTTGGGCTTCAGTACCAACTGTTGTTTCAGCTAGAGAGAATGCATAAACAGCGTTTGCTGTTGTAGTTACTGCTTTTATACCATATCTCCATTGTCCGTTGTCTTCGGTTGCGAAAATGATGTGACATAACAATCCAATTGGAATTTGACCATAGTGTTCGCTAAACTGTTGTGTTATTGCATTATAAGTGTCAAATTTCGCTAATTGATTCTGACCTTCACCATCTACAGATAAGTAAATAGAACTATTTGTATTATCATATCCTGCAGGAACAGTGGCTAAAATTTGAGTTTTTGGTCTTGGGTCGCTATAAAAACGATCTATGTTTGTCCAACCAAAGTTACCAAAAGTTACATTGTAGCTATTTTGATTAAAATCTACAGCACCACCTTGACCTCCCGCTGGTGTTCCTCCGTCTCTTTTCCAAGCTAAATTATCCGCATCTGTTGTGTCTCCTGTCCAAAATACCATTGTATTGTCTATAGGGTCTCCTGATAAGTTATTTGGCACATTTAGTTGTATTGATGACAATGTTGCTAATTGCACACCCCCTTGTATAGCATTTATATAAAATTCTCCTCCAGAAATTAAGATTCCCTTATCTCCACTTGGCATAACACCCATTGTCGGTTTATTTGTTACTAACATGGTTCCTTTGTCGAAAAGTTCAATGAATTTAATATCGAAACTTCCTGTTACTGGATTACCGTTTTTTGTAAGGTTGTTCCCGTTTAATGTGATTGTTACACCTTTTGCCGATGTTAGTGTAATTACTCCAGTCCCAGCCGTTGCTGTAAATGATTGCGTTTGATTCTGCAAAGCTATTTGTCTAATACTTTGAAATTCCTGTGATGATGGCGGTAATTGTGCAATTGTAATGCTTTCATCATCATTTTTACTACAACTTGCTAATGCAACAGCTGCTAATACTACTAGTGAAATGTTTTTAAAATTTTTCATGATTTCTAATGTTTTAATATTGTTATTATTTGTTTGTATACTTATATCAATTAAGGTTTGATATTGTTACCCTTTTTTTAAATTATTTTTTTTATTGAAATACAATATCTATGTATGGAATTCCGTAGTTAGGTACTGGACCTCCGCTACCATAAAAATTAGAAGCCGATATAGTTAATACACCATTTGTTGCTGGATATTGGTTTGGTCCAGCATTTTTTCTGCAAATTCTACCTATTGTGTTTCCTATGTTTCCAAGGAAATTATTAGCATTTCGTCTAATCGTGTAACTATTTCCTGCAATAAGCGGTGTTGGTGTTATAGGTTGATAATCGGTCGAGGCAGAGTTAAAGACAATGTTTCCAGAATAAACCATAGTACTAGTTGTGTTATTATAAATTTCCATCGTGTAAGGAATACTATTCGCAAAAAGAGTTGCATTCCCTTGATATCCAAGCGTACAAACAGTTTTATTTGCACTTACGGTAAATGTATATTCGTGAGTAACTAAATCCATTGTAAGATAATTGTCATATAGAGCGTTACTTACCAAAGTTGCGGCATAAAGATTTTGAAAATCTGTTCCTACTGTGTTACAAGCTAGAGGCAAAGGCGGTAATGGAGGATTACTTGGTGAGCAACTTACTAATGTGATGGCTAATAAAGCTAATGTTCCTAATTTTTTAATTCCTGATTTCATGATTTCTAATTTTTAATGTTGTTATTTAACGGTTATATATTCATATCAACAGCATAATTAATTTGTTACCCTTTTTTTTATTATTTTCGATAAAAAGTTTTTTTATGGCTAATTATACTGTTCATGAAGACCAGTTATATATTGATGGTCTTGCCAATAATAATTCGGCAGTAGTTCAATCTATATATAATAAGTTTGCACCCAAAGTGATCTATTATATCAAAACAAATTCTGGAGATGAAGATCGTGCCCAAGATGTTATTCAAGAAGTGCTAATTACTATTTACAATCAAGCCAAAACAAAGGGATTACAACTTTCCTGTCCTTTTGATGCTTATTTTTTCTTGTTGTGCAAAAGGCGTTGGCTAAACGAAATAAAAAAAGCTTCAAATAAAGAGGTAACAATTATTAATGAGAATGTATATAAAGATGAATCGGCCATAGAAATGGCAAATCAAACCGAAATTTTTGAAGAAAAGCAGTCGTTATTTGACGAAATGTTTCAAAAATTAGGAGAAAAATGCCAAGAAGTACTCAAGCTAAGTTTTATAACAAAAACTATGGAAGAAGTAGCGCAAAAACTAAATGTAACTTATGGTTATGTGCGTAAGAAAAAATCGCTTTGTACAGGGCAGCTTACAGAAATGATTCAGCAATCAAGTAAATACAAAACATTAAAACCCTAAGTCATGAATGAAGATTTATACATAGCATTTGAAAATTATCTTAGCAACGAACTTTCGCAGGAAGAGAGAATAATATTTGAAAATCAACTTCAAAATGATTCTGACATCAATGAAAAATTTGAAATTTACAAAGAATCTAATCAGTTTTTAAAAACTAAATTTTCACCCGAAACATTTGCATTCAAAGAAAATTTGAAATCAATTGCTAAAGATTCATTCAAAGAAAATAAACCTAAAAAAAGAAAAGCTATTCAATTAAAAACTTTTGTATATGCTATTGCAGCGGTTTTTGTTTTGTTTTTTGGGTTACAACTTTTTCAAAATGACATTCCAGAATATAAAGATTTCAATAAGCATGAAGAAGCTCATTTTACAGAACGCGGTGATGCAATAAAAGCATTAAAACTCGCTCAAGATGCCTTTAATAATAAAAACTATAAACAAGCAATTATTAATTTTGAATTGGTTATAAGAGAATATCCAAGACCAGAAATTAAATATTTTTATGCTATTTCGTTACTTGAAGATAATCGTTTTGCTGATTCTGAATTGGTTTTAAATGAAATTATAAAAGGGAAATCGATATATAAAAATACTGCAACTTGGTATTTAGCCTTATCTAAATTTAAACAAAAAGACTATAAATATTGTAAAGAGATTTTACTAACAATTCCTAGCGATTTTGAAAATTATAATCAAGTTGAAAAACTATTAAAAATTTTAGATTAATCTGTTAACCATCGTATCTTTGTTTCTTATTTATTTGAAATGTCACTAACAGATACCCACACCCATTTATATTCTTCAGAATTTGATTCCGATCGAGACGAAATGATTCAAAGTGCAATTACAAAAGGAGTTTCTCGATTTTTTATTCCGTCGATAGATGCCAGTTATACCCAAAAAATGTATGATTTAGAATTACAATATCCTGAAAATATTTTTCTAATGATGGGTTTGCATCCTTGTTATGTAAAAGATAATTATCTCGAAGAATTACAACACGTAGAGACCGAACTAGCCAAAAGAAAATTTTCTGCTATTGGCGAAATTGGAATCGATTTATATTGGGACAAAACCACTTTAGATATTCAGAAAAAAGCTTTTC
Source organism: Flavobacterium sp. (assembly GCF_043756175.1). Taxonomy (GTDB): domain Bacteria; phylum Bacteroidota; class Bacteroidia; order Flavobacteriales; family Flavobacteriaceae; genus Flavobacterium. Next base: position 36,357 of record NZ_JAYURN010000083.1, on the reverse strand, counting down.
AGTACCAAATACAATTAGCAAAAAAGTATAAACTACCTATAAACATTCATGGGCGTGATGCTTTCGATGAAATTTTTGAAGTGCTAGAACTCGAAAAAAGTGATGATTTGTTCGGAATTTTTCATTGCTTTTCTGGAAATCATGAGCAAGCCTTACAAGCCATTTCTTATAATATGAAAATCGGAATTGGTGGTGTTGTCACTTTCAAAAACGGAAAAATAGACCAATTTTTAAATCAAATAGACATTGAAAACATCGTTCTAGAAACCGATTCGCCTTATCTCGCACCTGCTCCTTTTCGAGGAAAACGAAACGAAAGTTCTTATGTAACGCTAGTTGCAGAAAAACTCTCAGAAATTTACAATCTTCCAGTAGAAGAAATTGCAAGAATTACGACTAAAAATGCTTTGTCCATTTTTAGAAACTGTTAATTATATTTCGAAAAAAAATCCGTTCTTTGTAGGAATAATTTAAGTAACAACATGTCAAAATTTGATACCATTCGTCCTTATTATGATGCCGAAGTAAACCAAGCTTTACAAGCATCTTTAAAACATCCGATGCTTAAAGCGATGATGAATTTTGCTTTTCCAGGAATTGATGATGAAGTTTGGAAAAATCAACTTCGCAAAACGCATTCTATTCGAGATTTTCAGTGCAATTTCATATACGAAACCATTCAAAAAGTTCTTGAAAAAAGCTCCGAAGGTTTATCTACATCAGGCTTCGAAAAATTAGAAAAAAACACCGCTTACCTTTTTATATCAAACCATCGCGATATAATTCTCGATACATCTTTGCTAAATGCCGCACTTTTCGAACATGAATTGGTGATGACAGCATCAGCAATTGGGGACAATTTAGTAAAGAAAGATTTTATAAAATCTCTCTCCAGATTAAATCGAAATTTCATTGTTCAAAGAGGATTGTCGCCAAGAGAATTATTACAAAGCTCTCAATTATTGTCCGAATATATCGAACAATTATTATTGCACGAAAACCGTTCTGTTTGGATTGCGCAACGTGAAGGAAGGACTAAAGATGGTAACGATGCGACCAATTCGGGTGTGCTAAAAATGCTAACAATGGCTTCCAAAAAAGATGCTATGGATTATTGTAAGGAGTTGAAAATTGTTCCAGTTTCTATTTCTTACGAGTACGATCCGACCGATGCGCTAAAAATGCCACAACTTATGGCAGAAGCCAATCAGGAAACCTACGTTAAAAGTGACAATGAAGATTTTCAAAATATTTTGAGCGGTATTCTAGGTCAGAAAAAACGAATTCATATACATATTGGAGATATTTTAGACGCTGAATTAGATACAATTAAAGAAGAATTCTCAAACACAAACAAGCAAATTCAAGCCTTGACACAAGTTGTTGACGAATCGATTTTGAAATCTTATAAATTATGGACAACAAATTTTATAGCTTACGATATATTGTATAAAACAGACAAGTTTTCTATTCATTATACCGAAAATGAAAAATCGCTATTCGAACGTCGTTTAGAATTAAAAATAGATGCTAAAAATGCACAAATGGTTGAAGGTTTCCTAGCTATGTATGCCAATCCTGTTGTAAATAAAATGAAATATAATGATGCTATCTAAAGCCAATATACTTCTCATATATACAGGTGGAACCATAGGAATGGTCAAGGATTTTGAAACTGGCGTTCTCAAAGCATTCAATTTTAAGAAATTACTAAAAAATATTCCCGAACTTAAATTACTAGACTGCAATATTGCAACAGTTTCGTTCGGAAAACCTATCGATTCCTCAAATATGAATATCGAGGAATGGAAAAAAATAGCCGTAATTGTCAAAGAAAATTACGATAATTACGATGGCTTTGTCGTATTACATGGATCGGATACGATGTCATATTCCGCTTCAGCATTAAGTTTTATGTTAGAAAATCTAAATAAACCAGTTGTTTTTACAGGCTCTCAACTGCCTATTGGAGATTTAAGAACTGATGCCAAAGAAAATCTAATTACAGCCATTCAAGTAGCATCGCTAAAAAATAAAAACAAATCGATTATCAATGAGGTTTGTTTGTATTTTGAATACAAGTTGTATCGTGGCAATAGAACTACAAAAATAAGTGCCGAACATTTCAGTGCTTTTGCTTCGCCTAATTTTCCTGCATTAGCTGAATCTGGTGTTCATTTAAATGTTAATGAAAATGTTTTATTTAAGAATACAACTAGTAAAAAACTAAAAGTAAATACACATTTTGATGACAATGTGGTCATTATTAAAGTTTTTCCGGGTATTAATGAAAAAGTAATTCAAACTATTTTATCAATACCGAATTTAAAAGGAATTGTTTTAGAAACTTATGGTTCTGGCAATGCTCCTACCGAAAAATGGTTTATCGATTTACTTGAAAACGCCATAAAAAACGGATTGCATATTATAAATGTGACCCAATGTTCCGGAGGAAGTGTCAATATGGGACAGTACGAAACCAGCTCACAACTTAAGCAAATTGGAGTAATTTCGGGAAAAGACATTACTACCGAAGCAGCCATTACAAAACTGATGTATTTGTTAGGACAAAAAGTAGCGCCAAGTGTTTTCAAAACCATTTTTGAAACTTCTTTACGTGGCGAGATGAATTAATACCGTAATTGTTTACTTCCCAAGAAATTTATTCTTTTATTTGCAAAACATAAAAAGAGAGGTGGCCGAGTGGCTGAAGGCGCACGCTTGGAAAGCGTGTATATGGCAACATATCGAGGGTTCGAATCCCTTCCTCTCTGCTAAAAAAACCTAAACTTTCGTTTAGGTTTTTTGATTTTATTAATTGATTTTTTATTATGACACAGATTGTAAATCCGCACTATCTGGTTTTATATTTATTAGTTTGATTTACCAAATCTTCTAAATCTTTTTTAGACCAACCATGATGATTAATGTTGAAATCGAAAACAATATTTGTTTTCGATTCAATTTTAAAATAATATTGAAAACCAAGCCTTGGACCTCGACTTTTATAAAAAAAGCATTCTACATCATCAATTGGCAAACTATATTTTAAATTTTTGTTTTTAAAGAATTTAGTTTCAAAAATAATAATTTCACCTTTATCCAAATCTAAAATAATTTTTGATACTCTTTTTTCAATATATATTGATAATATTTCGATTGCTAAAACAAACCACATAATCACAAGATAAATATTCCATATAAAATCCCACACAAAGGATGAAAGAACATATAATGAAAAAATAGAGAATAAAATACATGTGTTTTTATGGCTATTATTGTAAACTTTAATCATCGAATCCTTTTTTTGGTAATACAATTCTACCTATATGAGTTTAAAATTCCTAGAAAAAAGTTAACAAATCATTCCCAAAACCCGATAATACGGATATGTCCACGAATAAACGATTAAACCACTTTCCGATTAAACAAAAAATCATAACTTTGCACCAGAATTAAAAAAACAACAATATAATGTCAACAATAGCACAACAATTCGGTATGACCGAAGCATTAGCACAATTGGGTGTAAAAGCAATAAACGACGGAACTTCAACAGGTTCAAACAGTTTTTCTTCAGGAGAAATTATCGAAAGTTATTCACCAGTTGATGGTCAATTAATCGGAAAAGTAAAAACAACAACTGCAGCAGATTACGAAAAAGTGATGCAAAGTGCAACGGAAGCATTCAAAATGTTTCGCGCAATGCCAGCACCGCAACGTGGAGAAATTGTACGTCAGTTTGGAAATAAATTAAGAGAATTAAAAGAACCACTTGGGAAATTAGTTTCTTACGAAATGGGTAAATCGTTACAAGAAGGTTACGGTGAAGTTCAAGAAATGATTGACATTTGCGATTTCGCAGTAGGTTTATCTCGTCAATTAAACGGACAAACGATTCCATCTGAACGTCCAGGTCACGTTATGAGAGAACAATGGCATTCTATTGGTGTTGTTGGAATTATTTCAGCTTTCAACTTCCCAGTAGCAGTTTGGGCTTGGAACACAGCTTTAGCATGGATTTGTGGAGACGTTTGTGTGTGGAAAGGTTCTGAAAAAGCACCAATTTGTACGATTGCTTGTCAAAATATTATTGCTGATGTATTAAAAGCAAACAATTTACCAGAAGGAATTTCTTGTATTATTAATGGAGATTACAAAGTAGGTGAAATGATGACTACTGACGTAAGAATTCCATTAGTATCTGCAACAGGTTCTACAAGAATGGGAAGAATTGTTGGTGCAACTGTAGCACAACGTTTCGGAAAATCTTTATTAGAATTAGGTGGAAACAACGCAATTATCATCACTCCAACTGCTGATTTAAAAGTAGTAGTTCCTGGAGCGGTTTTCGGAGCGGTTGGAACTGCCGGACAAAGATGTACCTCAACAAGAAGATTAATCATTCATGAATCAGTTTACGATAAAGTAAGAGATGCGATTGTTGGTGCTTATGGGCAATTAACGATTGGAAATCCTTTAGATCAAAAAAATCATATCGGTCCACTTATCGATACAGATGCGGTTAACACTTATTTAGCTGCGATTGAAAAAGCGAAAGCGGAAGGTGGAAAAGTATTAGTAGAAGGTGGCGTTTTAACTGGCGAAGGATACGAATCTGGATGTTATGTAAAACCAGCTATTATTGAGGCTGAGAATCATTTTGAAATTGTACAACACGAAACGTTTGCTCCTATTTTATATTTAATGAAATATGAAGGTGAAGTAGAAAATGCGATTGACAAACAAAATGGTGTAGCGCAAGGTTTATCTTCTGCGATTATGACAAACAGCATGAAAGAAGCTGAAAAATTCTTATCATTTGCTGGTTCTGACTGTGGAATTGCTAACGTAAACATCGGAACTTCTGGTGCGGAAATTGGTGGAGCTTTTGGTGGAGAAAAAGAAACAGGTGGTGGACGTGAGTCTGGATCAGATGCTTGGAAAGTATACATGAGAAGACAAACAAATACAGTTAACTACTCTGATGAGTTGCCATTGGCACAAGGAATTAAATTTGATTTGTAATAATTAGAGAACAATAAATTAATATTTAAACGCTTTATCTTATTTAGGTAAAGCGTTTTTTTATAATTTAGACAAAAAAACAATTGATGTCTAATTTAAAAGTTGATTTTACTGAAATAAATGATTGGCATAAAAATATTTATTATAGCACTGGAGGGACTAGAAGTAAAAAAATTGTAATTCATCCCGTTACAAATGATGAATATTTTTTCAAAGGTTCTAAAATAAATAAAAAAAATGGAGGAACTTTATATCCAACTGAATTTTGGTCAGAGATTGTTTCTTCAAAAATTGGTCAATTTTTAGGATTTAATATGTTAGATTATAATATCGCATATGATGAAAATGATCGTCAAAAAATAGGTTGCATATCTAAATCTATGGTTTTAAATTCTGAAAATAATCTAACCGAAGGCATAACTTATTTGACGGGATTTGATTCAAAATATAATCCAGAAGAAGATAAAAATAAATATACATTTCAATTCATCCAAAATGCATTAATTGGTTTTAATTTTGATGAATATATTGAAAATATAATTGAAATTATCATTTTTGATTCAATTATTGGCAATTCGGATAGACATCAAGAAAATTGGGGAATCATAATGTATTATAGAAATTCAATTAACAAAATTAATGAAGAGTTATTAAACTCAAAAGTAAGTTTTTGGAAGAAAATAGACATGAAATTTAAACGTTTTTTAAATGAATTTTTTATTTTATTACATAAAGAAGAAAGAGTAATTAGTAAAGCAAATTTAAAACTTCATTCTAATATTACCCTCCATAAATTCGCACCAATTTACGATAGCGGTTGTTGTCTTGGAAGAGAACATACAGACGACAAAGTTTTAAAAATGCTCAACGATTCTCAAATGATTGAAGCATATATTAGAAAAGGAGAATCGGAAATCCATTGGGAAGGACAACCTAAAAAAAGAAAACATTTTGAATTAATAGAATTGCTGTTGGAACATTATCCCACAGAAACCAAAAAAATTATAGTTAGAGTTAAAGAGAAATACAACTCTGAATCAATCAAAGAAATAATTCAAAATGTTGACATAAAAATTCCAACAGATTTAATTAACTTTAAATTATCGGAAACAAGAAAACAATTGATGTTTAAATTGGTAACTTTGCGCATTGAAAAATTAATCCAGTATTTATGAAAGCAATAGGAAACATACACCTTATCTGGAGACCGGGTAAAGGTAGTAGACGAATTTCTGTTGGTACTATTAAAAAAAGTACCTCGGAAGGAATCCGCTTTCAATACAATCAAGAAGGTGTTGAAGAAGCCAAGAAGTTAGGTTTTGTGCATTACGAAGGTTTTCCAGATATCAATAAGGTTTATACCGAAAACGTAATTGAAATTTTCGGGCAAAGATTAATGCGTAGCGAAAGGCCTGATTTGAAAGATTTCTATGATTTTTGGAATATTGATTTGCAAAAAAAAGAAGATAAATATTATATGCTGGCTTTTACTCAAGGTCTATTACCAACAGATAATTTTGAGTTTTTAGCTAATTTCAACCCCGTTAATGATTTATCTTTTATTACTGAAATAACTAATTTATTAGAAAGTCAAATACCCTCAGAATCTGTTTCTGTTGGAGATGTTTTAAGATATGAATTAGAACCAAATAATTTGTATGATAAAAAAGCTGTGAAAATTTTTAAAGGAGAATTATATCTTGGACGTATCAAATTGATACACTGCAAAGTTTTTCATAAAACGAATAAACAATTTGATTTAATTGTTCAAGGTGTTGAAAAAAATGGTGTATTAAAAAGAGTTTTTGTTAAAGCAAGTCTTTAATTTATAAGCATTAGCTATATCACGAGTTGCCATTGGCACAAGGAATTAAATTTGATTTGTAATCATCTATTAATCATAAAAAAAGGGTTTCAATATAAATTGAAACCCTTTTTTGTTTTTATATAAATAGGATTATTTTGTTTTCTTAACGTATTGCGTCAAAATTACGATGTGTTGTCCTTCTACTCGACCTTCAATTTGACCAGAATTGTCCCAAACTAGTTTGATATTGTGTACTGCTGCTCCGCGTTTTGCGGTAAAAGTTGCGCCTTTCACATCTAAATCTTTTATCAAAACAACAGAATCACCGTCTTTCAAGATGTTTCCATTACCATCTTTGTGCACTATTTTACCTTCTTCGTCTTCTCCTTCGCCAGTTGCTCCAGCCCAAACTAAGGTTTCGTCATCAAGATACATCATGTCTAGCAAATCTTGAGGCCAACCTTCTGGTCTCAATCTATTTAGCATTCTCCAAGCTACAACTTGTACTGGTTTGTTTTCGTTCCACATGCTATCACTAAGACATCTCCAGTGATTGGGATCGGTCGTTGTGGTGTTTTCTATTTGGTTTTTGCAAGTGGTGCATACCAATACCGAATTATCAACAGAGATAGCTTCTTCTTTGGTTAAATGTATTCTTAAATCTTCGTTAGAACCACATAATTCACATTTGGAATCGCTTCTGTCGTATAATTTTTTTTCTATTGGAGTCATTTGAGTTTTTTTTATTAAAAAACCACTATTTCACAAATATTTAATTTAAAACTTGTGAATTAGTGGTTTTATTATTTTTTTAAAATGGATTACAAATTAAAAGAAACACCTACATTAAATGTAAATTGATTGTTGTAATATTTAAAACCATCATCTTTTTTGCTGTATTTTGCAATAGGAATACCAGCTTCGCCAAAAACACCAAAACCATCAGTAAAGAAATAACGGAAACCTGTGTGTGCACCAAAATTCCTTAGCCCTAAATCTAATCCTGGATATATGTCCATTTTTTCGTCAAGACCAATAACACTTCCTAAATTTACATTAAAACGAGCTTTTGCGTCGATTCTATCTATAAATTTCGGTTTGTTCTCTTCAATTGCAAATGTTGTTTCGTTGACTGATAAATAAGTATTTTTTGCAGATAGCAAGTAATTTGTTGAGAAACCAATAGACATATTTTCTCCAACACCAAAATCTCCAGAAACAAATATTCCTGTTCCTCCACTTTGAATATTTGCTCCAACTTGCGCCTTAACATCTCCTTTTCCTTTGTATGCTTGTGCATTTGCAATACTTGCTGAAACAACAAGTAAGAGTGTAATAATTTTTTTCATCTTAAATATAAATTTTTAAATATTGGCAAATATATAAATTCGATAGCAATGACAACAGTAAAAATCAATTTCAATAACAAAATTCAATAAAATATAGAAATCTAATTTCTCCCTTTTTCCTTAGGATATAAATCAGACAAATTTTCGCTTTGCCAAAACTGCTTAGTATTTACATCGAGAATTGTTAGTGGCCCAGCAAAAGCGGCTCCAGTATCTATGTTCCAAATATTAGCTTTATTTACAGGTATCGTTTCTCCAATTCTAGTCACAGGAGTATGACCAATATAAATTTCTTCATATATCGTAAATCGTTTTGGGTAATATTTATGATTGGTTTCTAAACTTTCGTTTAATGCTATTGCAGTTTCCCAGAGCGTTCTGTCCTAATATAATAATTTGGGAAAATATTCAAAATGCACGCCATTCATATTTGTAAAACCCGCGTGAACAAATAGTCTGTTGTGTGAGTCTAAATAATAATTTTGTAACGATTGTAGGAATTGAATATGTTTTTGTTTCGTTTCATTTGAAACTGATTGATAGGCTAAAACGGTAGCTTCGCCACCATGTTTGTACCACATTTCTTGGTTAATTTTTTCATTGTTGTTCATGAGCCAATCTAACAACAACTCATCATGATTGCCTCGGAGAAAAATACAACGATGTGTTTTTTGTAAAGAAATCTGAAAATCTAAAACTTGTGGCGACTCGCTCCAACCATCTACATAATCGCCTAGAAAAATTAGCAAGTCATCTTTATTGACTATAGCTTTTTCTAAAATTTGTATTAATGCCTTTAATCCTCCGTGTATATCGCCTATTACTAATGTTCTCATTTATGAATATTATAGCAGTGAATATACATAAAAATTGGTTTTAAATAAATTTTATTTCACTTAGAACTTTAACAAAATATGCGGAATTACCGTAAAATTAATTTTCGGAGTGGTTATAATTTTAACAAAATTATAAAGCTAAAAAAAGTGCTTTGTATTAAAAAACAAATTTTAACTAAATACCACAGAAAACATGAAAACTATCACTTACACATTAGGAATTATTGCTTTATTGCTAACATTTGCATCATGCACAGTAGAAGATGTTATAAATAACGTTACAGATCAAACAACAACCCAAACTTGCACTGTTATTGATCCACCAATTCCAGCACCAAAACCAATGTAATAAATAAAGATAAGTATAATCATAGTTCTAAAAAGAGTAAATTTGATTTTATTTACTAATATTGATTTTCCGGTTTGAAAAAAATAATTTTTATAATCTTGTTTCATTGCCTATTCTTGAGTTGTAACCTGAAAGAAAAAAATCAGGCATTAAACTTTAATGATAATACAGATACTTTATTATCTAGATCATACAATTTTAAACTCGATAAGAAACAAAGAGACAATTATGTAAATCAAGTTTTATTTGTTTTAAGTGACAGACCAAACGATTCGTTAACAAGACATTATTATTTTAAACTAGCGGGAAGACATTATAATCTTAACGAAAGTGAAAAATATCTAAAAACATGTAGGAAAGTTTATGATTTGTCGCTAGAAAGCAAAGATTCTCTAGGCATTGCAAAATCGTTACAATATTTAGGAGATTACCACTATAATAAATTTACTAACGATAGCGCTTATTACTATTATAGCAAAGCTGAAAAGACTTATTTGAATATAAAAAATAATGAAAACATAGACAGGCTTAAGCTCTATAAAGCCAATATTTTGTTTTATGAAAAGGATTTTTCTGGTTGCGAAACTGCAGTCATAAATATTCTGAAAAATATAAAAAATAAAAATGACATTAGATTATTGTATGATTGTTATATCACTTTAGGAAATACGCTAGAAGGAACTAACAATACTAAACAAGCTTTAATTTATTACAATAAAGCAGATGTAATAACGAATCAACTAAAAAATGATTCACAATATTTATCACTCAAAGCGCAAACCTATAATTATTTAGGAAAAGTTTTTCAGAAAGAAAACAAACATACAAAAGCTATTTATTATTTCGATAAAGCATTAAGTTTATTAGATTTTCGCAATATGGAACCTCTATTATATGCAAATTTGATTAATAATTTAGGATATTCTAAATTCAAATTACATGATAAATCTGCTGTTTTGTATTTAAATAAAGCATTAAAAATAAGAGATAGTCTCAAAAACATTCCAGGAATAGTATCTAGCAAAATAAATCTTTCAGAATATTATTTTAATAAAAATGACATAAAAAAAGCGCTCTTATTTAACACAGAAGCAAATACACTAGCGCATGATAATAAAATATTTGAAGACGAACTAAAATCGCTCGAGTTACTGGCTAAAATTGATGTTAAAAATGTTACATTTTATAACAATCGATTTATGAAATTAACCGATAGCCTTCAGAATAACGAACGAAAAACACGCAATAAATTTGCAAGAATCGAGTTTGAAACTGATGAGATTTTAAATCAGAAAAAAAACATTGAAGAAGAAAAGGATAAAATTTCTTTTCAAAGATGGCTAATTTTAGGATTTAGTTTGTTTTTTATATTGGTTATAGCATTACTATATCTTGCAAAATTGCAACACAATAAAAATAAAGAATTACAATTTGAACAAGAACAACGAAAGGCAAATGAAGAAATTTATCAATTAATGCTAGACCAACAAAGTAAAATTGATGAAGGACGACAAACCGAAAAAAAACGTATTGCACAAGAATTGCACGACGGAATAATGAGCAAACTAACTAGCACTAGACTAAATTTGTTTATTCTTAGTAAAAAGACTGATGAAGAAACCATAAAAAAATGTCTTTTGCATATTGCAGAAATTCAAAATATAGAAAAGGAAATAAGAGCTATTTCTCACGATTTAAATAAAGATATTTTTGCAGGAAAAGATAGTTTCAAATCAATTATAACCAATTTGTTCGATGATTTAAAAACCATTTCAGAAATAAATAGTTGTATTGAAATAGATGATGACATAAATTGGGAAACCGTCGAAGCATCAATTAAAATGCATATTTATAGAATGTTTCAAGAAGCATTGCAAAACATTCGTAAGTATTCAAAAGCCAATATTGTTTCTGCACATATAAGTAAAGACGAAAACCATATTCATATCGAAATAAACGATAACGGGATTGGATTTAATGTAGAGAAAGTAAAATCAGGAATTGGACTAAAAAATATTTTGTCTAGAGTAATGATAATTAATGGAAAATTAGATATTAAATCAAATGTAGGAAAAGGAACACAAATTAGTTTGATTATTCCTACTTAAATAGTATTTTAGCAATTGTTAATAAAATCATGCAAAAGAAATTAAAAATCCTAATGATTGACGATCATCCTTCAATGATTGAAGGATATAAGATTATTTTGTCCTACAATAATTTAGGATTAGAAATCGAAACCACTGCAGCTTATAATTGCGAAGTTGCCTATAAAATAATTACCAATAAGTTTAATAAAATTTATTTCGATTTGGTCTTTCTAGATTATAGTTTACCACCATATGAGGAAAAGAATATAAAATCTGGACAAGACCTAGCCAAGTTAATCAAAATCCATTTACCAAATACTAAAATCGTAATGCTTACCTCACATACAGAATCAATCTTACTCTATGACATTATAAGTAAAATAGAACCAAATGGATTGTTAGTAAAAAGTGATTTTAGTGCGGAGGAACTACTTTCTGCCTTCGACAAAATTATGGAAGGCGAGATTTATCATAGTATAACTGTGAAACATAATTTGAAAGAAATGTTTTCTCAAAAAAAGATTTTAGACCAGCAAAATAGAAAAATTATTTCTTTGTTAGTACAAGGTATAAAAACAAAAAATTTGCCAAGCTACCTGAACATTTCTATGAGTGCTATCGAAAAAAGAAAAGTAAATATTCGTTGCTATTTCAATTTAGAAAAAGGAAGCGACGAAGATATTATTAGAGAAGCTAAAAAATCTGGCCTAGTATAATCCCGTTGTTTTATGATTTTTTGCATCTAAATCCTTTAGATCAGTATACTATTGTCCTATGTTTTCTGTACATAAATTTTAACAATATGTAAGGGAAAGCCGTAAAATTATATATTTTATATAATTTAATTTTACATAACATCTCTTTAATTTTTCAAAAAACATTAAAGAACATCCCTAACCCTTAATCCCTAGTATTATGATACGAAACATCCAAAATTTAGACACGCAAACTAAATATCGTTTGCTAATCACCACATTTGTACTTGCCGCATTTGTTATGTTCGTCCTAAATGTTGCCCTCTCAATTATTTATATGCTCGACCTTATAAAACAACCAAATTTTGAAACTATTTTATTTTCTATAAGAGATGGCTATTATACTCTAAATAACAAAAAAATAGGTGCTCCTATCTTTTTTAATATCATTTCGTTTTTTGTAGTTTGGTATCTAATGACATCCCATACTATAAAAAGCATATACGAATTAGACTATTTCTTTGATGAATTTAATAATATTTAACTAAAGTCTTGTTTGTCGTATTTCATTTTTCTCAAAACACGTAAAGCTTCTTTAAAACTAACATAAATTTGAAAATGTGATTTTAATAAATGTTTGGCATCAATAAGCTTTTGTTTCGCCTCATCAAACCCATTAAGATAACAAATCATGAGTGTTGATGGTAAATTTTCAAGATCTTTATTTTCTCTTTCTGTCAATGTAAAGCCTTTTTCCATTTTAGAAATCAAAGATAAATTTGCATTATAAATATGATACAACATTTTCTTGTTGTATTCTGGCGGCTCGAATAACATTTTATTTTCAATCTTATAGTAACCATTATCAAAAAAGGTAATGGTTACTTTTTCTAGGGGATAATAACTTGTTTTGTCGTTCAAACCCAGAGAAATATATTCTGTAATGGCAAAGTAATTGTCATCATATTCGATCGAAACTTCATCTTGTGCCGAGTAAAAAAGTTTTATTTGCTCATTTATTAATTCGATATCAACTCTAGAAAAATAAGTTTTATCTTTTACTTTTTTCTTATTTCCAGACCAGCAAACTACAAACAATTCTTTAAAAACTTTATATTCACTAAACATGTCTTTATGACGAATGTTTATAAAATCTAAAACACCTTCTAGCGTATAACCAATGCTATTTCTCGAATTATTTTCGATGCTAATTACAGCTTCTGTGTTTTGTTTGGAAAAAGGAATTTTATCTACAGTAGGAACAGTGTTACTTCCCACACGCTTGAAAGTAGAATTGGCAACAATCGTATGAATTCCTTTTTTAAAAAATGATACTTTATTATTAGGTTTTATTGTTACCAACCCAATCACTTTATCTTTTGGAAGATTAGGAAACGGAACATTCTCGTATTGGATTTTTGGTGGATTTTCTAAAAAAGCATTCACCAAATTCTGAATTCTACTATCATCAAAAAAGTCGTCGCCTACAATCTCATTATCAGAATCTTCAACACCAACTACAATATAAGAATTATTAGTAGGATTTGAATTTGACAAAGCGCAAATATGTTTCAAAAACTTAGCTTTACCTTCACGAGAATGCAAGTTTAACTGGCGTTTTTTGTCATAAAAACTACACTCATCATTGTGAGCCAAAAGGTTTTTTATAAGGAGCCGTTTATTAATCAAAACAGTATGTTTTTTTTCAATTCTTAAAAATAGTTAAATACTATCACAAATCATCCTTAAAATTAAATGTTTCATAGAAGTTTTAACCATTTTTTAACATCTTACTTCTAAAAAAAAATTCAATTTGCACCATAATAAAATACACCCTAAATTCACGGCTTTAAAAAAATAAAAATGGAAGAAAATACAACAACTTTAGACATTAGAGCGATTAATGAAAAAATTGAAAGAGAAAGTGCCTTTATAGACCTTCTCACCATGGAAATGAACAAAGTAATTGTGGGACAAAAACACATGATTGAGCGTTTGCTTATCGGGCTTTTGGGACAAGGACATATTCTACTTGAAGGGGTTCCGGGTTTAGCAAAAACTTTAGCAATAAATACATTATCGCAAGCTATTGAAGGTTCTTTTAGTCGTATTCAGTTCACACCAGATTTATTGCCTGCCGATGTTGTGGGAACCATGATTTATAATATTAAAGCAAATGAATTTTCGATAAAAAAAGGACCAATTTTTGCTAATTTTGTTCTTGCCGATGAGATAAACCGTGCGCCGGCTAAAGTACAATCGGCGCTTTTGGAAGCCATGCAAGAAAAACAAGTAACCATTGGCGATACTACTTTCAAATTAGACAGACCATTTTTAGTACTTGCTACACAAAATCCGATCGAACAAGAAGGAACTTACCCTTTGCCAGAAGCGCAAGTCGATCGTTTTATGCTTAAAACAGTTATCGATTATCCAAAAATGGAAGACGAACGTATGGTAATCCGTCAAAATCTAAATGGAGGTTTTGCAAAAGTAAATCCAGTAGTTTCTATAGAACAAATTGTTCGTGCACAAGAAGCAGTTCGTGAGGTTTATATGGACGAAAAAATCGAAAAATATATTCTCGATATTATTTTTGCCACACGTTATCCAGAAAAATACAAATTAGAAAGCCTAAAACCACTTATTGGTTTCGGAGCATCGCCTCGTGGAAGTATCAATTTGGCCATGGCGGCAAAATGTTACGCATTTATAAAACGTCGTGGTTATGTAATTCCAGAAGATGTTCGTGCAGTGGTGCATGATGTATTACGTCACAGAATTGGAATTACTTACGAAGCGGAAGCTGAAAACGTAACTTCAGTAGATATTATCAACAAAATCGTAAACGAAATAGAAGTGCCGTAGTAATTTTAGATTTCTGATATTAGATTTTAGATTTAAAAAATTTAAAATTTTAAAGATTTGAGGTTAGAAATGAAAGGGTTTTAGAGTTTAGAAGGATGATTTGAAAAAAATCTGAAATCTGAAATCTAAAATCTGAAATCTGAAACTATGGATACAAAAGAACTCTTAAAAAAAGTCCGAAAAATAGAAATTAAAACTCGAAGATTGAGCGATCATATCTTCTCGGGCGAATATCATACATCCTTCAAAGGACGCGGAATGACTTTCTCGGAAGTGCGACAATACCAATATGGTGACGACATTAGAGCTATCGATTGGAATGTAACAGCAAGATATAATGAAGCTCATGTAAAAGTTTTTGAAGAAGAACGAGAACTTACCATGATGCTCATGGTCGATATTTCTGGTTCGGAAAGTTTCGGAACAAAAAACCAACTAAAAAGCGAAATTGTAACCGAAATTGCCGCCACAATGGCATTTTCTGCAACTCAAAATAACGACAAAATAGGTTTAATTTTATTTACAGATGAAATCGAGTTATATATTCCACCTAAAAAGGGAAAACCACACGTACTTAGAATTATCCGTGAATTAATAGAATTTAAACCTAAAAGCAATAAAACTGACATTTCGCAAGCGTTAAAATTCTTATCTGGAACACAAAAAAAGAAAGCCATCGTTTTTATGATTTCCGATTTTATTACAGATGATGATTACGGAAAAACATTAAAAATAGCTTCTAAAAAACACGACATCACTGGCGTTCGTGTATATGATGTTCGTGAAGAAAAAATGACAAACATAGGTTTGGTTGCTATGCAAGATACAGAAACTGGCGAAACACAATGGGTAAACACAAATTCTAAAAGTGTCCGTTTTGAGTATGAAAAGTATTATAACGAAAAAGTAAGTTATTTTAAAGACATATTCTCAAAATGCGGTTCAGGGACAGTAAGTACAAGAGTCGACGAAAGTTATGTTACAAAATTATTAGGATATTTTAAATCTAGATAAGGATTTAAGAATGATGATGAACAATCAAATGAAATTAAAACTATACATATTATTACTTATTTCGACTTCACTTTTTGCTCAAAAAGTCGAAACGTCTATAGATACTACTAAGAATAAAATTGGTGCGCAATTTACATTAACACTAAAAGCGAAAGTAAAATCTACCTCGAAAGTTGTATTTCCAAATGCAAAAAATTTCGGAAGCTTAGAAATTATCGAATCCTATCCGATAGACACAATCAAAGAAAACGATAAATTCGAGCTCATTAAAAAATATGGTTTAACACAATTCGATTCTGGAAAATACGTAATTCCTAGAATTCCAGTTTTAATAGATAGAATTCCAGTTTTTTCAGATAGTATAAAAGTGGAAGTTTTTAATATCAAGGTCGATACGTTAAAACAGAAAATGTATGACATCAAACCTATTATTTTGGTTGAAAAACCAATGGGCGATTGGTGGAAATACCTTTTAGGGTTTCTATTACTTCTAGGTTTAGGGTTTCTTGGCTATTTTCTTTGGAAAAAATACCGAAAAGTACCTGAAAAAGTTATCGTATATAATTCTCCCATAGAAAAAGCAACGAGTTTATTACATTTGTTAGAGCAAAAACATTTACTGGAAAAAGGCGAAGTAAAAGAATATTATTCGGAACTAACAGATATTGCTCGTGATTATATCGAAGAAGCCATAGAAATTCCTGCAAAAGAAAGCACCACTTCCGAACTTATTCTGGCACTTAGAGCAGCATCGACTAAGAAAAAAATGAAGATTTCTAAAGAAACTCTTTTAGGTTTAGAAAAAGTATTAAATCAAGCCGATTTAGTGAAATTTGCCAAAGTAAAACCACTAGATTTCGAAATTGCCGATGATAGAGAGCGAATCGAAAAAACAATTGTAATACTCGACAAATCTATTCCAGTTGTAGTAGATGAAAACAGTAAAAAATGGGAATTACAACAACACGAAATCAAGCTTAAAAAAGAACAACGAAAGAAAAAAATGACTTTTGCTGGCGTATTGGTCGGAATAATTGCTTTCCTAATTACTTATACAATTACAACAAAAGGTTTAGATTACGTAATAAACGGATTTTCAGGATATTCTACCACTGAATTATTAGAAGGTGATTGGATAAAAAGTGATTATGGAAATCCATCAGTAACAATAGAAACACCAAAAGTATTAACTCGTTTAGACACTAAAAAAGCGATTCCAAATGATGCGATGGCGCTCATAAAAGACATGCAAATGTTTGGCTATGGAAACTTAATTGGTCAGTTTAATATTATTGTTTCAACCATTCAATTCAAAAAAGAAACGCAAATAGATTTAACACAATCGCTCAACGGAACAATTCAAACATTAGAATCTCAAGGCTGTCAAAATATCATTACAAAACAAGAAGAATTCACCACCGAAAAAGGGATTAAAGGAATAAAAGGTTATGGAACATTTAGCAATAATGAACATAAAATGTATTACGAAATCCTCTTATTTAGTCAATCCGGAGGATTACAACAAATTATGGTAGCGCACAAAGAAGGTGACGAAAATGCAGAAAAAATATCAGAGCGAATGTTAAATTCTGTCGAATTACAAATTACAAATTAGTATGACCAATATCACTTTTTTAAATCCAGAATTTTTTTGGTTGTTTTTACTACTTCCATTTGCTATGGGCTGGTATTTCTTTAAACGAAAAGAAGAAAAACCAACATTAAAAATAAGTTCATTACAAGGTTTTAAATTATCGAAATCGATTTTGCCAAAACTAAAACCAGTATTGTTTGCCATGCGATTATTGGCTTTAAGCGCATTAATAGTTGCAATGGCAAGACCAAGAACAGTCGACGTGAGTAACAAAAGAAATACTACAAATGGTATCGATATTGTTATGGCAATAGATCTTTCGAGCAGTATGCTTGCCAAAGATTTTAAGCCAAACCGAATGGAAGCGCTAAAAGAAGTAGCCGCTAGTTTTGTTGAAGCTCGTCCAAATGATAGAATTGGAGTTGTAGTTTACACCGCCGAAGCTTACACAAAAACTCCGGTTACCAGTGACAAAGCAGTTGTGTTAGACGCTATAAACACAATCAAATACGATAATGTTTTGCAAGACGGAACAGGAATCGGAATGGGATTGGCAACGGCTGTAAACCGTCTAAAAGACAGCAAAGCAAAAAGTAAAGTTATTATATTAATGACTGACGGGGTTAACAATGCAGGATTTATAGAGCCTGTTACAGCCGCAGAGTTTGCTAAAGAATTTAGTATTAAAGTATATACTATTGGAATTGGAACAAACGGAAACGCACCGTTCCCATATGCCATTGCGCCAAATGGAGGTTTTTTATATAAAATGTTACCCGTAGAAATAGATGAGCAACTCATGAAAGATATTGCCAAAAAAACAGGAGGTAAGTATTTTAGAGCACAAAGTAATACGAGTTTAGAAAGTATTTATAGCGAAATAAATAAATTAGAAAAAACTGAAATTGAAGATCTAAAATTTGTTAATTATGATGAAAAATTTAGACCACTAGTTTGGCTTGCAGGTTTATTATTATTAATAGAAATTATATTACGAAATACTATTTTTAGAAGTTTTATATAAAAGAAAATGTACGAATTAGACGAATCAAAATATTTATACTTATTATTCCTACTGCCCATTTTGGCAGCAATTTTCTTATATGTTGAAATCTGGAAAAGAAAGAAACAAAAAGAATTTGGTGATTTAGAATTAGTAAAAAAATTAAGTCCAGAGAAATCAAATTTCAAACCTGCGTTGAAGTTCGGTATTCTTTTATTCGGAATATCAATGCTTATTTTAGGATTGGTTAATCCAAAAATTGGAACAAAAGTAGAAAAAGTAAAACGTGAAGGAATAGATATCGTTTTTGCAATCGATGTTTCTAAAAGTATGCTTTGCGAAGACATTGCACCGAATAGATTAGAAAAAAGTAAGCAAGTTGTATCTCAAATTATAAATAATTTAGGAAGTGACCGCATAGGAATTATAGCTTATGCAGGAAGTGCATTTCCAGTTTTGCCCATCACTACCGATTATAATGTATCCAAAATGTTCTTGCAAAGCATGACTCCAGACATGGTGTCGTCGCAAGGAAGTAATCTTGATGAAGCAATAAAACTTTCAGGAAAATATTTCGAGGGAAGCCCAAATACAAGCAAGCTGATGATTATGCTTACTGATGGCGAAGACCATTCTGAAGGAGCAGAAAGCGCCGCAGAAGAAGCCAAAAAAATAGGCATGAAAATCATTACTATTGGAGTTGGAACAACAGCTGGCGGACCAATTCCTAATAAGAAGAATGGTGTGATTGAAAGTTTTCATAGAGACAAAAGTACTGGTGAGGTTGTAGTTACTAAATTGCGTCCAGAAGCATTAGAAGCTATTGCAAAAGCAGCAAAAGGTGGTTATATAAACGGAAACAACACAAAAGAAGCAGTAAGCTTTATTAAAAAATCACTTAATAATATTCAGAAAACAGAATTTGATGCTACAGAAGTAGCTAGCTTTCAAGCACAATTCCAGTGGTTTTTAGGAATTGGATTTTTCTTATTATTATTAGACGTTTTTTTATTAGAAAGAAAAACAAAATGGGTACAAAAATTGAATTTATTTAACGAGAAAAAGAAGAATTAATATGAAAAATATCATTTTAATATTGATGTCGTTTTTTTCTATATCAATGTTTTCACAGAAAAAAGACTTCGATTTGCCACAAGCTAACGAAAATTATGTAAAAAAAGAATATGCTTTGGCAGAATCTAATTACAGAGTATCTAAAGCAAATAATGAGAAAAGAGCTACCGCTTCTTATAATTTAGGGAACTCTATTTATAAACAAAACCAACCAACAGAGGCAAAATATGCTTATTCGAAAGCGATAGAAAACGCAAAAGGAAAACAACAAAAATTTAGTGCTTTTCATAATATTGGTAATGTTTTCATGAAAGAAAAAGATTATTCAAAAGCGGTCGATGCTTATAAAAACGCGCTTAGAAATAATCCGAAAGATGAGCAAACAAGGTATAATTATGCTTTGGCTAAAAAAATGCTAAAAGACAATCCTCCTAAAAAAGACGACAAGAAGAAGGACGATAAAAAAGACAAAGATAAAAAGGACGAACCTAAAGACGACAAGAAAGACAAGCCAAAAGAAGGTGACGATAAGAAAGATGATAAAGGAAAACCTAAAGACGACAAACAAAATGAGCAACCACAACCACAACAGGGTGGTGCAAATCAAGAAAGAATGAAAAATTTGTTGGATGCGGTGAATAATGAAGAGAAGAAAACACAAGAAAAAGTAAACGGAAAAAAAGTAAAAGGCAAACCTGTCGAAACCGATAAAGATTGGTAGATTTAGCCCAAAATCTGTAAAACGATTAAACTAGAAATGAAGAAATACATTATTATATTATTATTAACCTGTCAAGGGATTTTTGCTCAAGTGCAATTCGTTGCACAAGTAAGCAAAAATTCATTGGGTATCAACGAACGTCTCCGTATCGATTTTGTGATGAATGATGATGGTGATAATTTTAGTGCACCAGCATTTGAAGGATTCAAAATCATAGGTGGCCCAAACCAATCAACAAGCTATCTTTGGGTTAATGGTCGGAAATCATTCGAAAAAACATATTCCTTTTATTTATCACCTACAAAAAAAGGAACTTTTATAATAAAACCAGGTTCTATCGAAATAAACGGGCAGGTTTATAAAACCAATCCAATTAAAATCACTGTAGGAAATGCAGTTGCCGAAGAAAGAGATCCTTATAATCCATATTATCAACAGCAGCAACAGCAACAACAACCTCAGGCTTATGCCGGAAAAAGTGGTGTGCAATTAGTTGCGGAAATTTCTAATCCAAATCCGTATCTAAACGAACCCATTACGGTGGTTTACAAAATATATGTCAGTAACAGGTCGGCAGTAGGTGGTTGGCAAGTAACAGATACTCCAAAATATAATAATTTTTGGAGTCAGAATATCGATGTGAAACAACTTCAGATTCAACAAGGGAAGTTTAAAGGAGAAGATTACAGATATGCTGTTCTTAGAAAAACAGTTCTTTATCCACAAAAATCAGGGAAATTAGAAATTGAGCCATTAACTTTAGATGTTGAAGTTGAAGTTCCATCAAATGAAGTAGACTTTTTTGGAAGACCTATTATGACTACTTCCAATAAAAAAATATCGGCTGGTGCCAAAGTTATTAATGTCAAACCATTACCTGAAGCAGGAAAACCAGAAGGATTTACAGGAGCAGTTGGAATTTTTGATTTTAAAGTTACTCCATCAAAAACCAAATTAAAAAACGGAGAATCTCTCGATCTGAATGTAATTGTTTCTGGAAAAGGGAATCTAAAATTATTTACTTTACCCAAACCTATTGTACCGAGTACATTAGAAATGTACGATCCGGTGCATAAAGAAAATGTAACCACACCACTCTCGGGAATGGCAGGAAGTATTTCGGATTTATACACTATAATTCCACAATATAAAGGCAATTATCCTATACAACCGCTTACTTTTTCGTATTTCGATTTAGCAACAAAAACCTATAAAACAATTACTTCTAAAGAAATAAATATTGAAGTACTTGACGGACCAACAGCAGCAAATAACAATGCGGTTGCGAGTAACGATTCTAATAAAACAAAAGTGGCTTCGAACGCTACTTTCGGATTTATAAAGTTAAAAACAGTTTTATCAAATATTAAAAATACTGACTTTTTAGGCTCGGGATTATTTTACGGATTGTTGTTCTTCCCGTTTTTGTTAATTCCAGTTATAATGGTAATTCGCAAGAAAAAAGAAGCGATAGACGGCGATTTTGTTGGAAACAGAATTAAATTGTCTAACAAATTAGCAAAAAAATATTTATCGGAAGCCAAAAATCAAATTGCAAACAAAGAACCGTTTTACATCGCTTTAGAAAAAGCCATGCACAACTTCCTGAAAGCAAAATTACATATCGAAACTTCGGAAATGAGCAAAGACAAAATAAGCGAAATCTTATTGTCTAGAAATGCTAGCCCAGAAGATGTAAGTAGTTTTATAGCATTAACAGAAAACTGCGAATTGGCAAGATATGCGCCATCAACAAGCGTAACTATTCAACAAGATTATAATAAAGCCGTTGAAATAATATCAATTTTAGAAAAACAAATTTCATAATTGATAATGAATAATTTACAATTGATAATTTTAAAAAATCCGTAAAATCCGCGTTTTCGGTTTACCGAATCCGTGAAATCCGTGTTCCAAATGAAAAATATACTCTATATATTCCTTCTCATCACCCAAACATTTTGGGCACAAACTGCTTTCGATAAAGGGAATAACTTGTACCAAAAAGGGAATTAT
This sequence comes from Flavobacterium sp., assembly GCF_043756175.1. Lineage (GTDB taxonomy): Bacteria > Bacteroidota > Bacteroidia > Flavobacteriales > Flavobacteriaceae > Flavobacterium. The sequence goes on along the minus strand of NZ_JAYURN010000083.1, from coordinate 13,913 downwards.
CAAGAAGCAATAAACGTTTACGAAAGTGTTCTAAAATCAGGACAACAATCAGCAGAATTGTATTTTAACTTAGGCAATTGTTTTTATAAATTAAACAAAGTGGCCCCAGCAATATTTAATTTCGAAAAGGCTTTATTGCTAAAACCTAACGATGCAGAAATTCAAAACAATCTTGATTTCGCTCAAAAAATGACGATCGATGAAGTTGTAGAGGTGCCAAAAGTAGATTTTGCGAAAATTATAGGAGATTTCACTTCGAGCTTTCATTATGACACTTGGGCTTGGATCGCTATCGTTTTTTCACTCTTGTTTTTAATGTGTTTTGTAGGTTATTATTTTTCGAATTCCACTATGCTAAAAAGGATTTTCTTTACAAGCATGCTTTTTGTATTATTGTTTACAATCGTAAGCGTTTTCGCAGGATTTTTTGAAAAAAACCAAAGCAATAATGACAGACCTGCTATTGTTTTTGCAAATATTACATCAGTAAAAAGTGAACCAAAATCAACCGCACAAGAAGCTTTTATTTTGCATGCAGGAACCAAGGTTTTTGTATTAGAAAGCTTAAATAACTACAAAAAAATACAGCTTTTAGATCTAAAACAAGGTTGGATAGAAAAAAGTACAATTAAGGAATTGAAGTAGATTTCTTATTCTTCTACTGTTTTTTCTATTTTCATAATATCATCCTAAATCTGATTCATTATATTTTTTTCCAATCAACCAGTATAAAATGTACCATAAGGTTTATTTATGCAGGAAAGGATTTAAAAAGAAAAATGGCCGAATAACTTGTTAGGAACACTTTGGAAAAAACACGTTCGGTATTATAAGATTGCGCACTATATTCACAGAAGTGAAATGAAACACCAACAAACCGAAATGAAATTTTGTTTTGTATTTTTTCTGATAAAGGAATTATTGTATCCAGAACATATTAGAAATTTGTTAAAATATCTCTAAATTTTTTTTGGCAAACGACTTATTGCCGAAATAAAAAAATCGGAATTAATCAGTTAAGTGTTGAGTTAAAAAAAATCCGTCTTGTTTAAAAAACGAGACGGATTTGAATTGTACTTAATTAAAACTACTCAATCTCCGAAACCCTCAGCGTATTCACCATTCCTTTATCAGTTACTGGCATGGCTGCTAGATTTATTAAGAGATCACCTTTTTCTACAAATCCTTTTACACGCGCTATTTCGTTTATATCGATTACAGTATCATCAGTGCTTACAAATTTGTCATAGTAAAATGATTTTACACCCCAAAGCAAATTAAGTTGGGTAAGAATCCTTTTATTGGATGTAAAAACTAAAATGTGAGCCGATGGTCGCCATGCAGAAATCTGAAAAGCGGTGTATCCACTATTGGTTAAGGTGCAAATAGCTTTGGCATTAATCACATTGGCCATAGTAGCAGCATGGTGACAGATAGTTTTGGTAATAAATCGATTTGTTTTTATTTGAGGAGTGTTTTGCGGAACATGAATTAATGGAGAATCCTCAACAGCTTCAATAATTCTAGTCATTTGTTCGATAACCTGAACAGGATAATTTCCTACTGATGTTTCTCCGGAAAGCATTACTGCATCGGCACCATCCATAACAGAATTGGCAACATCATTTACCTCAGCACGAGTTGGCGTAAGGCTTGTAATCATCGTTTCCATCATTTGTGTGGCAACAATTACTGGAATACGAGCTGTTTTAGCTTTTAAGATTAAATCTTTTTGTACTAAAGGAACTTCGTGTGCAGGAAGTTCTACACCTAAATCACCACGCGCAACCATCAAAGCATCGCAATGAGCAATAATTTTGTCTATGTTTACTAATGCTTCTGGCATTTCTATCTTAGCTATTATTGGGATTTTATAGTCCGAATTTTTAGCAATTAATTCCTGTAAATCTTGTAAATCTCTTGGTGTTTTTACAAAAGAAAGCGCAATCCAATCTAATTTGTGCTCTATAGCAAATAAGGCATCTTTAATATCTTTCTCGGTTAGTGCAGGCAACGAAATTTTGGTATTAGGAAGATTTACTCCTTTTTTCGATTTTAACGGACCACCTTGAATTACTTTACAAATGACTTCGTTCTTTCTGTTGGTTTCAATGGCTTCAAACATTAGTTTTCCGTCATCAAGAAGAATTTTTTCGCCAGGATTTACATCTTTTGGAAATTCTTTGTAGTTCATATAAACTCTTTCGGCAGTTCCTGGAACATCATCGGCTGTTTGAAAAGTGATAATATCTCCGGGGTTTACCACTACATCTTCTTTCATCACACCTACTCGAAGTTTTGGTCCTTGCAAGTCGCCAAGAATGGCTGTTGTGTATCCAAACTCTTCGTTTAGTCCTCGAATTATGTCTATTTTAGATTTTACATCATCGTAATCTGCATGCGAAAAATTTACTCTGAAGACATTTACTCCAGCTACAATCATATCGTTTATTACTTCTTTTGTACTACATGCTGGTCCAAGTGTAGCTACAATTTTAGTTTTTTTATTTGTTGACATTTCTTAAAAAATTAAATTATTTTTTGATTTTATTTCGTTTGCATTTATTTCATAAACGGCACTTATAGAATCAATTTTGTTTATTTTGCTTATAATATCTTTTATTTTATACTGAGAATCATGTTCTATTTTTAGAAAAAAATCTACTTTTTTTAATTCGGAAACTAAAGAAATTCGTCGTGTAAAATTCTTGTTTTCAAATAAATTTGCTGGTAAATTTTGAACAGGCAAATCTATTTTTTGCTTATTTTGAATTAAATCCCAAACGACCATTTTTTCTTCATCATCATAAGTAAACCGAGAAAAATAAGTTAGTTTTTCCTGAATCTCCACAGGAATTTCATTTTCGTTTTTACTAAGAGAAATAGTTAGTTTCTGATTTAGCTTAAATGCTAATTTATAATCTTCCTGTGCCGTATGAATGGCAATTAAGTTATAATCGACTTGATCAAAATCCTCGAGATGTAATTTATGAATCGCCATAAAACACTAAAAAATAAGATGTAAAGATAGCGTTTCTATTATTTAAAAACCATTTAACAAATTAGGTTTTTGTTAAATTTATGAATGATGGTATTGTGGTTTTAATTGTTTTTTATTTATAATCAGGGTTTTAAAAAAATAAAACTTAATTTGGTTTTAAAACATCCCTAAACTGATATAATATCCTCTCCAACAATCGTAAATCTTCGGTGATAATTTCGGCAGAGCCTTTCATTTCTTGCTGAAAAGGGATTTGCTTTTTATATGACGAGAGTAATCCTTTAGGCAAAACTACATCTATTAACAAATTACCCTCTTTGTCTGGAACAAGAGAGATATTTTTTATTTCTCCTTTTAGAACACCAAATTCTCTGTCAGGAAAATTTGCTAAACGAATATTTACTTGCTGTCCAATTTTTATTTTCCCTGAATTTAAGGCTGGCGCTTTTACTTTTCCAACAAATCCTTTTTGAGTGGTTGGAATAATTGAGAACACATTATCTCCCGATGTTATGGTTTGGCTTTCTGTCCAAACTTGTAAAAAAGTAACTTCTCCAGCAATTGAAGATTTTAAAGTATAATTTAATTCCCAGTCTTTTATTGTTTTTTTTAGTTGGTAAAATGATTGTGTTACACTTCTGTCTAAATTAACCATTTCCTTTGTTCCGCTAATTTGCGTGTCTTTCGTTGCTCTTGAATTGTCTATTAATGAAGATCGCAATTGTGAAATTGAACTCAATAAACTCTTATAATTTTTATCAGCTTGAAGATAATTCAATTTTTTGCTTTCAAATTCTTGGTCTGAAATAACTCCTTTACTATTCAAGATTGTGTAACGTGTAATTTCGTTTTTTTGCAATTTCAGCTCTTGCTCGTTAATTTCTTTTTGCTGCAATAACAAGCTTAACCTTTCTTTAATTTGAGTAGATTCGGATTTTTGTGCATTATTTTCAACTTGATAAGGTTGTAAATCTGCATTTAAACCATCAGCAATATAATCTTTTTGAAAAATAGCATAAGCACTTTCTACATCTCCTAATTGCAGGTTTTGTAGTTTACTAAAAGGGAAGTTTTTTTTTGAATCGTTAATATCTGTTTTGTCAACAATGCTTTTTAGTAGCAATACATCTTTATAATTGGCCGCATTTTCTATAATAGCAAGATGTATGTTAGGCATAATTAACGATTTGTCATTTACTAAAATAGCTTCTATCCTACCTGAAGTTTTAGCCACTAATTTCTCTGGCGGAATATTAGTCGTTATTACTATTTCTGATGCTACGACGTCTGGATATTTCAAGAACCATGAGGTAAAAAATAGCATAATAATGATTCCAAATATGAGAACCGTTCCCCAACGAATCATCCAATGTGGGACTTTCGTGAGAATATCTTGTACTTCTTCGCTACGAAGTTCGAATGTTGTATTTTTTTCTTCCATTTCTTTAGCTTCCTAGTTGCAATTGGTTTCTAACCAATTCGTAATAACTTCCTCTTAGTTTTACCAATTGTTCATGGTTTCCTATTTCGATAATTTTTCCTTTGTCGAGCACCACAATTTGATCTGCATTCATAACAGTACTTAATCGATGGGCAATAACAACGACGGTTTTGTCTTTAAAGAAAATATCGAGTTTTTCCATGATTTCTTTTTCATTATTAGCATCTAAGGCCGAAGTTGCTTCGTCAAAAAATAACATTTCTGGGTTTTTATAAACGGCCCTTGCAATGAGTAATCGCTGTTTTTGTCCTGTACTCATTCCTACACCTTCAGAACCTATTTTTGTATTATAACCCAAAGGCAAACCAGAAACATACTCTTTTATATTAGCTACATCGGCAGCATAAACCAATCGTTCTTTGTTAATAATATCTACCCCAATAGCAATATTATTGGCAATAGTATCATTAAAAATAAATCCTTCTTGCATGACCGCTCCAATATTAGCTCGCCATGTTTTTTGTGCAATATTAGACAATTGGGTGTTACCAATATTTATTTGACCGCTATTTGGCTCATAAAATTTTAACAACAACTTCATTAATGTCGTTTTCCCGCTTCCGCTTGTACCAACAATTGCGGTAATTTTATTTGGCGGAATAGTCAAATTTAAACCTTCTAGAACTGGAATGTCAGAACCCAAATATCTAAACGACAAATCTTTTATTTCAATGGCAACATCTTTAGGAAAATCATGTGTTTGATTTGCTTCTTGCTGTATTTCATCTTCTTTTTCATGAATTTCAGACAAACGAGCTAAGGAAATTTTAGCGTCTTGCACTTCACGAACAAAACTGATAAGTTGCGAAATAGGTCCATCTAGACTGCCAACGATAGAACTTATGGCCATCATCATTCCTAACGTAATTTGACCATCGATAACTAATTTTGCCGAAAGAAAAATGATGAAAATGTTTTTTAATTGATTGATTACCGACGAACCAATGGTTTGTGTTTGTTCTAAAACCAATCCTTTTATAGAAACTCGGAACAATCTGGCTTGCACATATTCCCAACCCCAACGCTTTTGTTTCTCAGCATTGTGTAGTTTTATTTCTTGCATTCCGTTTATGAGCTCCATGACTTTGCTTTGCTCTTGCGAGACTTCCGAAAAACGCTTGTAATCCAGTTCTTCTCTTCGTTTCAAGAACAAGGTTATCCAGCCAAAATAGAGAATACTTCCTGCAAAAAACACTAAGAATATTTGCAAGTTGTAATATGCTAAAACACCCCCCATAATAAACATATTAATTACTGAAAACAATACGTTGAGTGAAGATGTAGTTAAGATTCTTTCGATGCGATGATGGTCATTGATGCGTTGCATGATGTCTCCTGTCATTCGGACATCGAAAAATGATATAGGTAAATTCATTAATTTGATAAAAAAATCAGATATTAATGAAATGTTGATCCTTGTAGAAAGGTGAAGCATAATCCAGCTTCGGATGAGCTCTAATCCTGTTTTTCCGGCAAACAAAAATAATTGCGCAAAAAGAATCATGTAGATAAAATTGATGTTTTGATTCTGAATTCCAACATCGACAATACTTTGGGTTAAAAACGGAAAAATAAGTTGCAGTAAACTACCCGCAAATAATCCTATACTTAACTGAACTATAAATGACTTGTAGGGCAAAACATATTTTGCTAACATGCTAAAACCAAGTCCTTTTTTTTCTTCTTTATCAAATTCTGATTGATAAAAAACAGGTGTTGGTTCCAATAATAAAGCAATCCCTTCTTGGGTAAAATTATCTGCATTGTTACCAATCCAGAATTTTATAAAATCTTTTTGATTGTATTCTATTAGACCATAACCTGGGTCGGAAATATAATATTTGTCCTTTTTTATATTATGAAGGACTACATAATGTTCTTTGTTCCAGTGCAAAATGCAAGGTAACGGCGCTTCATCTAGTCGTTCTAAATTTAGCTTCACACCTAACGTACGAAATCCTATTTTCTCAGCTGCATCACTCAGAAATAATAAATTACTTCCCTCGCGTGTGGTTTCGCTATAATCACGTAATTCTTGTATATTGATTGTCTTACCATAATGTTTGGCAACAATTTTTAGGCAAGTAGGACCACAATCTTTACTGTCGGCTTGTATGTAATTAGGGAATTTTTTCAAGTTTTATATTTTGGATTCAAAAATAGGTTAAAAAACTGCCTAAAAAAAATTTAGGCAGTTTAATGATCTCAATATTAAAGACCTAATCCACAGCAAACATTCGCCATTGAACAAGCTCCAGAATTTGTTGTAAATCCAGGTAAACAAGCTACACCAACTGTTTTCCAATAACAACTTCCAAATTGAATTGCATTATTACAAATTCTTGTAATCCCACCATTAATTGATTTTTGCTCATTATTAGATAATTGTTGAGCTCCGTCTAATTTTAAAATGTTTTTTAGTTTTTAATGATTAGAAACAACATTTACCACAAAAATACGACCCAACTGCAATTCTACAATTTGCTAAAGTTGAATTTGTACAAGACATATGACTCCATGCATTAGCACAAGCTACAGTTAACCCACCATTAATTGATTTTTGCTCATTTTTGCTCAATTGTTGAGCTCCGTCTAATTTTAAAATGTTTTTTAACATGATATTTAAGTTTAATGATTAGTAGTTACAACATTTACAAGCTGAGTTATATACTCCTTCAGCTGCAAAACAAGCTGCTGCGGAAACGTTTACCACACATCCAGCTGCAATAGCATTTGAACAAGCTCTTGTCATTCCACCATTAATACTTTTTTGCTCATTATTTGTTAATTTTTGAGCGCCGTCTAATTTTAAAATGTTTTTTAACATGATATAATAATTTATTTGTTGATTTATAATCCAATCATTTTAAGACACTTGGATCTTGTGTCTGATTCTCGGCCAAGAATGTTTTGCTATGTTTTATGCTTTACTTTTATAAGAATAGACTTTATTTTGTCATTCTGAGGAACGAAGAATCACATTAGATGCTTTCGTTATGAGATTCCTCCTTCGTCGGAATGACAAACTCTATGTTAAAGGGTGTTATTTGTTTTTTATGCTTCTGCTAAAATGTAATTTTCTTCTTTTTCTTGCGAAAATTCATTCAGAAAATATTTTAGTTCGCTAATCTCATATTCGTTAGGAAATAGTTTGTTGTTTATTATTTTTACTGGTGTGTAGTTAAACTCGTTTTCCAGACACCAATTATATTGTTGGTGTATCTGATGGTTCACTTTCATATCTACAGTATTCATTTTCCATTTTTTAAGCCACGTTTCTAAATCCATTTTCTTGATATGCCAATCGGAAATAGCACTTTCTGTATTTTCAGGATTTATATTACTTATAGAAAGTAAATTTTCAACAACTGCTTTGTAAGGATTGTCATTGTTTTCGGGATTGATATTAAAAAGCACATTTAATAATACTTTTTCAGGAAATTTTGTGACTAGATTAAATCCGTCTTCGAAAGCTTTGTGACAATGTCCGCAACTCGGACTAATAATTATGGTTAGTTGTATGCTTGCTGTTTTGTTTCCAAACTGTAATCCTTCGAGTTTATCAAAACCGTTTAGAACTGAAATATCTTTTGATAAAGAACTGAAAATTTCATAGTTTCGTTTGAATTTTTTTAATTGGGTTACATCTTTTTCTGCTTTTATTTTGTCTTCAAAAATGGGTTTTACAAACAACCATATTGTTGTGAGTAAAATGCCTGAAAACAAAAATCCAAAAAAGTTTATCGCTATGAAATTAGAAAATGATGTGGTTGTGAAACCAAAAACCAAACTTTGCAATACAATTACAACCGAAACTACTAAACACAACACACACCATTTTTTTAATTGAAATTTTTGTAACCAAACCGAGTATAGAATTAATGGAGTTGCTGTTAAACTTAGAAATCCTATTATATTGCTTGCTTCTTCAGGCTGCATAATGATAGACAGAATACTGATACTAAAAAACAACAAGGGTAAATCTGAGAAACCAACCCATTTGTTAATTTCGCTTTTTTTCGACTTAATTACCGAATCGCAAGATGTATTTGAGTTAATATTGCAAAATTTTGACGCGATTTCATTTTTAATTCCAAATTTTTCTTGCACAATAAATATACTTATCAATAAACCTATGATTGAAGTACTTAATAATACTGCTGCATTAAAATTGTAATTATTGAAAGTAGCAGACAATATAATGAGTGCAATAACAGGCAAAGTATATGATAACCACTTTGTATTTATTTCTTGTTTTTTTATTATAGTATTTGAATTGGGTTCTATTACAACAATGATGTCGTTCCAACCAGTAAGAAATTCATTAAAACTTAGTTTTTGTTGCTTTCCTTCTTCAGTTTCAATTGTAATACTCTTATTGGTTTTAGTCACTAAAACCAAATTTTGATTATATACTGCTAGGAAAAATTCGGGAAGTTGTACAAATTGTTCTTTGGGTACTTTTATCGCTAAGTTATCTATAGACAAAATGTCTAACGAATCCGTAATAGCAAATACGCTTGGGTAGTTGGGGTGTGATAAGAATAAATCTTCAAAATTATCTTTCTGATCTGAAAATTGACTTAACGCTAAATACGTTTTAACTATGTTTATCATCTTATTTATTTTACGAAAACCAAATATGACTTTCTAAATATTTTGACAAAGATTAGACGGTTCATGACTAAAAAAAAGCGTGTGCATTTACAATTTGTAAATTATACCATACATAATTTATAAATTATTTAGATATAAAAAAATACATAAATTATTGAATGACAATTAGTTATGTTAAATATTGAATTTAAAATAAATTGGGAATTGAAAAGAACGATTTGCTTTTCTATTTCTTCTTAAATTTGAAAAAATAAATAATGAAAACAATGAAATTAAATTTAGATCGCTTCAAAGCAATGCAATTAACATCAGAAGAATGTAAAAATATTAAATGTGGTACTGATGACAAGCCAAAACCAACAGTTGTTGTTAAACCAGGTTCCGGTCCTACTGATCCACCTATGACTTGTTATTATAATTTTGATGGTGAGCTTTTACACTGTAGACTTTCAGACGGCACTATAGTGACCTCAACTAATTAATGATCTATTCTTTTGATAAACTGAGCCGGTGTCACTCCGGCTCTTTTATTAAATGACTTAGTGAACGAAATGGCATTTTTAAACCCAACACTTTCGGCAATTGCTTGCGTTGAATATTTGCGATAGGTAGGATTGTTAATCATCTCGTTTATCGCATAATTAATTTTAAGTTCATTCGCATAATCGCTAAAACTTTTTTCAAATTCCTTGTTTACTACATAGGACAAATAAGTGGTATTTGTCTTTATTTTATTAGCAACATATAGTAAAGTAAAACCCTCTTTTAAAAATTCTTTTTTGTCTATTTGTTTCGAAAGTTTTTGCAATAGTTCTTTTTCTTTTTCTTCGTCCAAATTAAACAAACCGCTTTTCTTGCTTTTTTCTATATCAGATGAAACTCCGTTACTGTAATCATCCTTATTTAATTCTTGTTTGTTTGTAATTGATTCAAATTCAAGTAATAGATTTTTAAATTTTCCATCATTAACTTTTTTATTACGAAGATTGATTAGTAATACTATAATCAGCGTAAAAATAACTGCAATGCCTCCCCATTTGAAAAAACTTTCTAAAAGAGCTTGCTTTCTATACTTTTCTCTTATTTTAATCATCTCTCTTTCTATGTCTTTTTTACCTAATATAGAATTGATTTCGTTTTTTTTATTACTTTTTTTAATTTCGTTTAATTCAAAATTATCCAAATATATTTTGGCGTGCAATAAAGCTTTTGCGGGATCATTCTTTATTTCATAAATTTTTGCTTGATAATAATTCGAATCTAAATACTGACTTATATTAAATTTATTTATTTGATATATTGAATCTGATTTTGCGAAATAAACGGAGGCCTCATCATAATTTTTCATGTTATAATAGGAAATTCCCGTATTATAATATATTTGAGCATTTTCCAATTTTTGATTATTTTCCTTTAAATCAACAAAAAGACTTAAATATGTTTTAATGGCTTCCGGATAATTATTCTTCAAGCAATAAATATTTCCCAGTCCACATTTTGCACTAATTCTATTTGACACTAGCTTTTCTGAAAATGAAATTGCTTTTGCATAAAAATATTTTGATGAATCAAGTGATTTTTTATCTAAATTCAAGTGGTGTAATGACTCGTAAAAATTTCCTAAACAGATATTTACATTACTTTTATTATTTTCATATTTTTCTTTAGATATTTCAAACTGGTATTTATCAATTATTTTATCGGAAATTCGAGCTTCCTTGATTGCTAATTTATAATTTCCTGCATCTCCGTACAAAGAAGCGAAATTATTACTAAACTTGATTACTTGCAGGAAATCATTTGTGCTTATCGCAATTTTTTTTCCTTCTTCATATTTCAATAATGCATCGCTTAAATTCCCTCTAACTGATTCTGCTAAACCCCCATAAGCTAACAAATATGAATGATGCTTTGTCTTTTCGACACTTTGAGGAATTTTATTTAAATAAGTAAATGCTTGTTTGTATAATTGTTTAGACTTAATGCTATCTCCTTTTAGCTGATACAAATAAGATTTAATTCCGTAAGCAAAAGCTTTGTGTAAAGGATTATTTGATTTTTCAATTTTGTTTGCATAAACAAACGAACTATCTACGTTAGAGTTTATTAACAATCGTGATTTATCATGTAATTTTTGGTATTCTTGGTCTGTTAAAACAAATTTGCTTTGAGAGAAAGCAATATTGGTAATAAAGAGAAGTAAAAAATATATTGTAGTGCGCATTTGAATGAAATTTTCACAAAAGTACTTGAAAAGAAACAATAAAATGAGAGTGAAAATTAAAAACTGAGGGATAGAATTGTCTTGATTGAATAAACTTAACATTTTTCAGAAAATGAAATAGTTATTTCCCATCTATTTTAGTCTGAAATGCAAAGTACGCTCTTTTAGAGGCTATTTCTTCGGCTTTCTTTTTTGATGTAGCCCGAGCTTTTGCAATAACTTTACCATCAATACTTAATTTTACAGCAAAATATTTAAGTTTTCCAGCATCGTCATCTTCATAAATATCATAATGAAATTGTCTTTTTTCTTTCTGACACCATTCGATAACAAGACTTTTGTAGCTGATGACTTTTCCTTCTAATTTGTCAATATCTACATAAGGTTTGATGACTTTTTTATGGATAAATTTTTCGCAGTACACAAAACCTCTATCCAGATAAATAGCGCCTATAAATGCTTCAAAAAGATTTCCGTGTATATTTTCTCCAAAATTTTGAAGGGTTACTTTGCTTTCTAAAAACTGAATCAGATTAAGATCTTTTCCTAATTCGTTTAAGTGTTCACGACTTACAATTTTAGATCGCATTTTAGTTAAATATCCTTCATCACCAGTAGGCACCATGTTAAATAAATGAGCAGCAATAACACTACCCAACATAGCGTCGCCCATAAACTCTAGGCGCTCATAATTCATCGGATTTCCTTTTTCGTCTAATTTATTCATCGATCGATGTGTAAATGCTTTGCGAAAATGAATAAGATTTGAAGGTTTAAACCCTAATATTTTTTCGAGTTTATCAAAAAAAAGCCCGTCCTCTGGAGAACGGGAATTTGAAAATATTTTTTTAATAAGACTCATGCGAGTAATTAAACTAATTTTTTGAATAAAACACACGCATTGTGACCACCAAAACCAAAAGTATTACTCATAGCCACTTTTACGTCTCTTTTTTGAGCTACGTTTAGTGTTAAGTTTAATTCTGGATTAATGTTTTCATCGATGGTTGTGTGGTTTATTGTAGGTGGAACAATTCCGTGTTTGATAGATAAAATAGAAGCAATAGCTTCGATAGCACCAGCAGCACCAAGTAAATGTCCGGTCATCGATTTTGTCGAATTGATATTAATGTTTTTAGCATGAGCGCCAAAAACATGACTTATCGCTTTCAATTCGGCAACATCTCCAAGCGGAGTTGAGGTTCCGTGAGTATTAATATGATCTACTTCTTCAGGATTCATCCCAGCATCACGAAGTGTATTATTCATTACAGCAATTACACCCAATCCTTCTGGATGCGGTGCTGTTAAGTGATATGCATCAGAGGACATTCCACCACCACCAACTTCACAATATATTTTTGCCCCACGAGCAATTGCATGTTCATATTCTTCTAAAACTAATGCGCCTGCACCTTCACCAAGAACAAATCCGTCGCGTGTAGCGTCAAATGGTCTCGAAGCAGTTTCTGGGCTGTCATTTCTAGTAGATAATGCTTGCATCGAATTAAACCCACCCATTCCTGCAATAGTTACAGCAGCTTCTGAACCTCCAGAAATAATAACATCACACATTCCCAATCGAATATAATTGAAAGCGTCAATTAATGCATTTGCTGAAGAAGCACAAGCAGAAACAGTAGTGTAGTTTGGACCCATAAAACCATTTCTCATAGAAATATGAGCTGGAGCAATATCGGCAATCATTTTTGGTATAAAGAAAGGATTGAATCTTGGAGTTCCGTCGCCTTTAGCATAACTTAAAACTTCTTCTTGAAAAGTTTCTAGTCCGCCTATTCCAGCTCCCCAAATAACACCAACTCTATGTTTGTCTACATTGGTATCGGTTATTCCAGCATCATTTATAGCTTCTTCACTTGCTGCAACAGCATATTGAGCAAATTTATCCATTCTTCTGGCTTCTTTGCGATCCATAAAATCTTCAATATTGAAGTTTTTTACCTCGCAAGCAAACTTAGTTTTGTGTTTCTCGGTATCGTAATAAGTGATTGGAGCAGCACCGCTTTTTCCACTTATTAGAGCGTCCCAATATTCTTGAATATTATTCCCAATTGGTGTAAGAGCACCTAATCCTGTTACTACTACTCGCTTTAATTGCATAGTTTAGTTCGTTTTGTTTAATATAAAAAAACCCAAAGCACTTTTAATTATTACTAAAAGAAACAATGGGGTATTACATAAATATTTTTATGATTGTAATACAATCAATGTTTTTTACAAATCTACAAAAGATTTTAAAGACATTAAAAAATAAAAAAACACCTGCAATGTATTTCACTTACAGATGTTTGAAAATATTATTTTTTAGCTTCTTCTATGTAAGAAATTGCTTGACCTACCGTAGCAATGTTTTCAGCTTGGTCGTCTGGAATTTGAATATCAAATTCTTTTTCGAACTCCATTATTAGCTCAACAGTGTCTAATGAATCAGCTCCTAAATCGTTTGTGAAGCTTGCTTCTGTTACAACTTCGTTTTCGTCAACGCCTAATTTGTCTACGATAATCGCTTTTACTCTTGATGCAATGTCTGACATAATCTTTAATTTTAA
>NZ_JAYURN010000082.1:0-4569 GCF_043756175.1 Flavobacterium sp. | reverse complement strand
TTTATTGTTATAGATTCTTTCATTTTAATCTGTTTTTAACAAATGTAATTAATTTTTTAATGCTTTATCAATTTGTGTTTTTAAACCAACTCTTTCTTCAAAAACTGCGCTGTATAACTTTTTTTATTTTTAGCAACTTCTTCAGGAGTTCCTTTAGCAACGACATTTCCGCCTCCTTTTCCGCCTTCAGGACCAATATCTATAATATAATCAGCGAGTTTTATCACGTCCATATTGTGTTCGATAATTAAGATGGTATTTCCTTTATCAACTAATTTATTAATTACATCCATTAAGACCCGAATATCTTCAAAATGCAATCCTGTTGTAGGTTCATCGAGGATATAAAATGTATTTCCTGTATCTTTTTTAGATAATTCGCCAGCGAGTTTTATACGTTGCGCTTCGCCACCAGAAAGCGTTGTACTTTGTTGACCTAAAGTAATATAGCCTAAACCTACATCTTGTAAGGTTTTTACTTTTCGGTGTATTTTCGGAATCATTTCAAAAAACGGCACAGCTTCGTCAATCGTCATATTCAACACATCAGAAATCGATTTTCCTTTGAAACGTATTTCCAGTGTTTCTCTATTAAAACGCTTTCCTTGACACGTTTCACATTCTACATAAACATCGGGTAAGAAACTCATTTCGATAGTTCTTACTCCAGAACCTTCGCAGGTTTCGCAACGTCCTCCTTTTACATTAAAACTAAAACGTCCTGCTTTGTAACCACGAATCATACTTTCGGAAGTCATGGTAAACATATTCCGGATTTCGGTAAAAACTTCGGTATACGTCGCTGGATTCGAGCGTGGCGTTCGTCCAATCGGGCTTTGATCTATATCAATTACTTTATCGATATGTTCTAGCCCTTCAATTTTTTTGTAGGGTTTTGGTTTTTTAACACCGTTAAAATAAAATGCATTCAAAATAGGGTAGAGCGTCTCGTTTATTAATGTCGATTTTCCTGAACCCGAAACTCCAGTCACACAAATAAGTTGTCCCAAAGGCAATTCTATCGAAACATTTTTTAGATTATTCCCAGTTGCGCCAGTTAGTTTAAGAAATTTTCCGTTTCCTTCACGACGTTTTTTTGGAATGTCAAATTTCATTGTTCCGTTCAAATATTGAGCAGTAATAGTATTTCCTTTTAGTATTTCTTTAGGTGTTCCTTTGCTTATAATTTCGCCACCATATTTTCCTGCTTTTGGACCAATATCAATCACATAATCGGCACGTTCTATCATGTCTTTATCATGTTCGACAACGATTACAGAGTTTCCAATATCTCGCAATTGTTCCAACGAATGTATTAGTTTTTCATTGTCACGTTGGTGCAAACCAATGCTCGGTTCATCTAAAATATACAAAACACCAACCAATTGTGAACCAATTTGAGTTGCCAAACGGATGCGTTGTGCTTCGCCACCAGAAAGAGATTTCGAACTTCGGCTAATGGCTAGATATTCTAAACCAACATTCATCAAAAAGTTCAATCTATCTTTTATTTCTTTAATAACTTCAGTAGCAATTCGTTTTTGTTTGTCTGATAAATGATTTTCTAAATCATGAAACCAAGCTGTTAAATCTGAAATATCCATATTGGATAAATCGGCGATATTTTCTTCATTTATTTTAAAATAAAGTGATTCTTTTTTGAGTCGTGAACCTTCGCAAGTCGGACAATTTACTTCGTCCATAAATTCTTTTGCCCAACGTTTTAAGGTCGATGAACCTGAATCATCGTGTTGTGATTTTATAAATGCCGAAATTCCTTCAAATTCGATTTTGTATTCTTTAGTAACTCCGGCCATTTTTGATGTTACCGAGAATTTTTCTTTACCGCCATTTAGAATCATTTCCATGGCTTCGTCGGAAATAGTTTCGATAGCATCAGTTAATTTGAATTCAAATTTTTCGCCAATAATTTCCAATTGTTTAAAAATCCAAGAACTTTTGTATTCGCCAAGCGGAGCAAAACCTCCGGATTTTATAGATAATTTAGGGTTTGGAATTATTTTTTTAATATTTATTTCATTAATTGTTCCCAAACCATTACAATCGGGACAAGCTCCTTTTGGGGAATTGAATGAAAATAAATTTGGTTCTGGATTCTGGTAAGATATTCCAGTTGTTGGGCACATTAAGTTTCTAGAAAAAAACCGAACTTCGTTACTATCTTGATCTAAAATCATCAAAACATTTTCTCCATAATGCATGGCTGTATTGATGCTTTCTGATATTCGTTTCTGAACATCATCAGTATTATCAACCACAATTCGGTCGATAACGGTTTCAATATCGTGGGTTTTGTATCGGTCGAGTTTCATTCCGGTGGTAATGTCTTTAACTTCACCATTAATACGAACTTTTAGAAAACCTTGTTTGGCAATTTGTTGAAATAATTCGGCATAATGTCCTTTTCGTGCACGAATAATAGGAGCGAGGATGTTGATTCTTTTTCCAGAAAAATCTTTGATAATCAAATCTTTAATTTGCTCATCAGAATAGGAAACCATTTTTTCACCCGTATTGTAACTGTAAGCATCGCCAGCGCGGGCAAAAAGCAAACGGAGGAAGTCATATATTTCGGTGATGGTTCCTACTGTAGAGCGTGGAGATTTAGAAGTTGTTTTTTGCTCGATGGCAATAACTGGTGACAAGCCATCAATTTTATCTACATCAGGACGTTCTAAACCACCAAGAAATTGTCTGGCATAAGCCGAAAAAGTTTCTATATAACGACGTTGCCCTTCGGCATAAATAGTATCGAAAGCCAAAGATGATTTTCCTGAGCCCGAAAGTCCAGTAATAACAACTAGTTTTTCACGCGGAATGGAAATATCTATATTTTTGAGATTATGAACGCGAGCGCCAATAACTTCGATGGTATTATCGTTTTCTAACATAATTGGAGTAAAAAACAAAGATACGATTTAGATGCTTCTTTTAAAAATTGATTTGAAAATGAATTTTTATATTTTTTTCATCTGTTGTAAACAAAAGGCTCTCAATTCTTCAAAAAACAAAGTAAACTCTTCTTCAAATTCAGAATAAAATTCTTGTAATTCGACAATCGCTTCTTGCATATTGGCTCTGTGTTTGGTTCGATAATCCATTTGAAACAAAATCATTTCGATTCCTGCAATGGTTGCATAACTTGCCAACCAATTTCTTTCGGTCATATATGGCATTATATTTTGTGTTTTTTCTGTAAGAATATCGTAATTATCTTCGAGCGATTTATAGAAATTCGCTGCATAATCTTCTAATTTTTCATCAGAATAATTACTCCAGTTTTTAGCTAAAAAATGGTCGTACAAAATATCCATAATCACACCAGCATAATGCCCGTATTTTTCGTGTAAACGGTGTTTGCTTTTTCGGTAAATTGGATGTGCGTCTGTAAAAGTATCTATATGACGATGTAAAATAATTCCGTTTTTCACATCTTCTGGAAATTTCAAATAATCATTTCCACGAATACCATCGGCCATAAAATTACCAATTTTTAGTAAATCGTTATTTCCAGAAAGGAATATGTGAGCGAGATAGTTCATTTTAAGAGGCGCTAAGGTTCTACAGCTTCTAAATTGCAAAGGTTTTTGTAAATATATGAAAAAAACTTAGTGCCTTAGTACCTTAGTATCTTTGAACCTTTTTATATTTGTGTGAATTTAAAATTTATCATTCAAAATTTAAAATAAAAAAATGACTTTAATAAAATCAATATCAGGAATTCGTGGAACTATTGGAGGAAAAGTTGGAGACAATTTGACACCAGTTGATGCTGTGAAATTTGCTTCGGCTTATGGGACTTTCTTAAAACAAAATAGTAATAAAGACAAGCTAAAAGTTGTTATAGGTCGTGATGCTAGAATTTCAGGACCAATGATTCATAATTTAGTTATGAATACATTGTTGGGTTTGGGAATTGATGTTATCGATTTAGGGCTTTCAACAACGCCAACTGTCGAAATTGCAGTTCCTTTAGAAAATGCTGATGGAGGAATAATTCTTACCGCTTCTCACAATCCAAAACAATGGAATGCTTTAAAATTATTAAATGCCAAAGGTGAGTTTTTAAGTGGTGACGATGGTGCAAAAATTCTAGAAATTGCAGACGCTGAAGCTTTCGATTTTTCTGATGTAGATTCTTTAGGAGAAATCACCATCAATGATTCATATATGGATATTCATATTGATGAAGTATTGAATTTACCTTTAGTTGATGCCGAAGCTGTTGCTAAAAGAAAATATAAAGTTGTCGTTGATGCCGTAAATTCTTCAGGAGGAATTATTATCCCTAATTTGTTAGAACAAATGGGGGTTGAAGTGGTAAAATTATATTGTACACCAAACGGCCATTTTCCACACAATCCAGAACCGCTAAAAGAACATTTAGGAGATATTTGCAAATTAGTTCTCGAAGAAAAAGCCGATTTTGGAATCGTTGTCGATCCAGATGTAGACCGTTTGGCATTTATTTCTAACGATGGAGAAATGTTTGGCGAAGAATATACGCTTGTAGCTTGTGCCGATTATGTTTTGAGTAAAACACCAGGG
>NZ_JAYURN010000081.1:0-13481 GCF_043756175.1 Flavobacterium sp. | reverse complement strand
CTGGGGGAGTCTGCAGGAGCTGGTCGTGTAGGACTTGCCGGTGCAAATATACAAACTTTTTGTATTTTTACAAGCGCATTGTTTTATATAAAATGATGTTATATATTGTATTCGTAAAAAAAATAGAAATGAAAAAATATAACGTATTAATATTCATATCATTACTAACAACATTAATTAGTTGTGGTGATAAAAATAATTCTAAAAATTTATTTTCTATCGATGAAAGTAAGTTCAAATCGATGTTTCACAACAGCGATACAATCAATTTAACATTAAAAAACGAAGCAAATAAAACAATCGATTCGGTAACTTACTACAATAATGATAAAAAAATTGGTGCAGTAAAAGGTAATTCAGCCTTTAGTTATTTATTAACCAACGAAAAAATAGGCTATCAAAACCTGAAGGCTGTAGCTCATTTTGAAGGAGAAAACGAAGAAACAACTACAAGAGTCGAAATGTTATCTAATATAGAACCCAAAATACTAACTTATTCGATTTTAAACACGTATCCTCACGACATCAGTTCATTTACAGAAGGTTTAGAGTTTTACAATGGTAACTTGTATGAAAGTACTGGAAAAAATGGCAATTCTTATGTTAGAAAAACAGATTACAAAACAGGAAAATCTCTGCAACAAGTAAATATTGATTCTAAATATTTTGGAGAAGGAATCACTTTTATAAACGGAAAACTTTTTCAATTAACTTGGCAGGAAAAAACAGGTTTTATTTATGATGCAAATACATTAAAATTAGAAAAAACATTCCAATTTGATAAAAACATTGAAGGTTGGGGTATGACAAATGACAAAAAATACATTTATCAATCTGATGGTACCGAGAAAATCTGGAAAATGAAACCAGAAAATCAAAAAATGATCGATTTTATAAATGTTTATACCAATACGAGTAAAATTAAAAAAGTAAACGAGTTAGAATGGATAGATGGAAAAATATATGCAAATATCTGGGAGAAAGACGCATTGATAATAATAAATCCTTTAACAGGTGCTGTTGAAGCTTTGGTTGACTTGTCAGGTTTAAGAAAATTAGCTAAAGTAAGTGATACCGACTCTTTAAACGGGATTGCTTACAACCCTAAAACAAATACCATTTTTGTAACTGGAAAAAACTGGGACAAAATGTTTGAAATAAAAGTGAATAATTAATAATTTTTTAAAACTGTCCCAACCTTTTCTGAAAAAATTGCCTCTATATAAATATAGAAACAATTTTTAACCTAAAAAATGAAAAGTAAAATCAATATATCGATTCCAGAACCTTGTCATGAAAACTGGCAAGCGATGACTACTGTCGAAAAAGGTAAGTATTGTGGATCTTGTCAAAAAAATGTATTCGATTTTACAAAAGCGACCGACAGACAAATTATTGAAGCTTATAATAATGACAACAAACTTTGCGGAAGATTCCTAAACACGCAACTTAATAGGGATTTAGTTGTTCCGAAAGAAAAAGGTTCTATTTGGTTGGCAACTACTTCTACCCTATTTAGTTTGCTAGCTTTTGGGAATAATGAAGTGAAAGCACAAGAAGCTCCAAAAACTGAACAAACAGAAACAAAACATTTTTTAGGAAAACCAGCTCAACAAGAAGAAGTAAAAACAAACAAAGAAAAAGAAATTACTGGAATTGTTTCCGATGCAACTGGACCAATGCCTGGTGTAAATGTTGTTATAAAAGGAACTGTAAGTGGAGTTTCGACTGATTTTGATGGTAAATATTCAATCTTAGTAAAAGAAGGTGATGTTTTAGTTTTTTCTTTTATGGGAATGAAAGAAGAAAATTTAATTATAGGCACTTCTAATAATTATAATATTACCATGAATGATGATGGAGTTAGATTAGGTGGTATGATTGCAATGGTTGGAGGTATTTCAGCAAAACGAAAAACCTTCCTTGGCAGAACATTTCATAAAATTGGAAATTGGTTTAAATAAAAAAAACGAGCAATTGCTCGTTTTCCTATTATTATCTTCTTTTCTTTTTTACTGGAGTTGCTGCTTTTGCTTTAGCAACTTCATATTTCATCGAAGTTGGATTGTAGATATATTTTGTACTCGATGATTTGTCACTTAGCGAAAAATCTTCTCCTAAAAGTGTAAATTCATAACCCGATCTTCTCGTTTTTTCTTGTGTTTCTGAAGCGGTTTTTAGTTTATCTAAAAATACAATTTCTTTAATTTTTGCAACAGTTTGTGTGTTTCCTATTAATAAAGTTTTCGTGGCTGGATTCCAGATTTGAGATTCTGTAATCGTATTTTCTTCTGTTTTTAATTTGGTTTCAATTTTTTGTTTATCTGTCCAAGCCACAAGATACATTGGTGTTCCTTTTGTTGTAAATGTTGTTATTTTACAATCTGTAGGCGTTCCTTTATCTGGATAAGTTTTTAGCAATAAAGTATCTTTTGAAGTAGCATTATTTACAAAAAGGTAAAATTTGTTTTTAACTAATTCTGCCGAAGAATTATTGCCTTTTGCAATAAGTACTGATGGAATAGCTTTAGTTGCTTTCTTTTTTTGAGAATATGCATTTCCACAGAAAACAAGTAAGACTAATAGTGCGATTTTTTTCATAATAAACTAGGTAATTTGGTTTAGCCAATATACAAAAATATCCGAGCCACAAAATAAAAAAAAACATTATTATTTTATTTAGAAATAGCATACAACAATAACTGTGCCGTAGCTTCATTTGTGGCTAAAGGAACATTATGAACATCACAAACACGGATAAGCATATTTATATCTACTTCGTGTGGGTGGCTTGAGTTTGGATCTTTAAAGAACAAAACCATTTGTGTTTTTCCTTCTGCAACGCGAGCAGCAATTTGAGCATCGCCTCCCATAGGACCAGAAAGCATTTTTGTAACCTGAAAACCTGCATTTTCTGCTTTATTACCAGTAGTTCCCGTTGCAATTAAAGAAATATTTTTTGCATGAAGAATTGATGCGTTTTTATTTAAAAACTGAACTAAATCAGCTTTCATTCGATCGTGAGCAATTATAGCAATTTCCATTTATTATCTATTTAAAATATGAAAATCTATCAAACCATCTACAGGGCGGCGCAATACATTTCCTAATTTAATATCGTGGTTATTCAAAATATTTTCTAATTCTTCTTTTAAATAGAAAGCTATCGAACCTATAAAATGTACAGGAACTTCTTTGTAGTTATCGAATTGTTTGATATAGTTTTCGACAAAAACCTCTATTTCGTCTTTTATGATTTTCTGACAAAATTCTGTGTCTTTATGCTTTATTAAAAACTGGGCAAATGTTGCCAAATAGGCATTAGGATTAGGCTCTTTGTATAAATTATGTTTGATAGCATCCGGCTCAACATTATAAGTTGTTTCAAACTCTTTGGCTAAATCTGCTGGCATTTTATTAAAATAATAAGCTCGCAACAAATCTCGACCGAAACGATTTCCTGAGCAATCGTCCATAGCGATGTAACCAAGTGATTGTACTTTTTGATGCAATACTTGTCCGTCATAATAACTACAATTAGATCCAGTACCAAGAATACAAACTATCGCTTTTTCGTTTTTAGGTGTTGTGGCATATACTGCTGCATAGGTATCCTCGTGAACAGTTGCTTTTGCATTTGGAAAATAATTTTGGAAGACTTCGGTTAAAAAAATTTTCATTCTATCCGTTCCGCAACCCGCACCATAAAAGAAAAGAAGTGTTACTTTGTCTTTATTATTTGAAATGTCGAATGTGTCGTCTAAACGTTTGATAATTTCTTCTTTGGTTAAAACCTCTGGGTTTAAACCCAATGACTGCGTGGTAAACAATACTTTTCCTGCATCATTTACAGCAATCCAATCGGCTTTTGTAGAGCCACTATCTACTAGTAATTTCATTTTCTTATTTATCGGTTATTTACTTCGTCAGTTCGCTAACGCTCGTGTGGTTAATCGTTTATTTGAATACTAATTTTTTCTAGCCCTGATAGTAGTGAAAATCCTTTTGTCGAGCTTTTTTGCGAGATAAAAGATTGCAACGGATAGCAGGAAATAGCTTCAAAAAAATCCCATTATCACTGAAACTAATGGGAATTATATGTATGAATTTTTTATTTTAATCCTGCGATATGTACCGATAAATCGATTAGTTTGCTTGAATATCCGTACTCGTTATCGTACCAAGATACGATTTTGAAGAACGTTGAATTTAATCCGATTCCGGCTTTTGAGTCTACAACAGAAGTTAGTTTTTCTCCAATAAAATCTTGAGAAACCACATCGTCTTCAGTATAACCTAAAATGCCTTTCATAGAAGTTTCTGAGGCCTTTTTTAAAACTGACATTATTTCTTCATAGGAAGTTTCTTTGGCTAATTTTACCGTTAAATCTACTACTGAAACATCTGAAGTTGGCACTCTCATTGACATTCCTGTAAGTTTTCCGTTTAATTCTGGAATTACTTTTCCTACTGCTTTTGCTGCTCCTGTTGATGCTGGAATTATGTTTAACAGTGCTGCTCTTCCTCCACGATAATCTCTTTTCGAAGGGCCGTCAACAGTGAGCTGTGTAGCTGTTGTTGAGTGTATTGTGGTCATTAGTCCTTCTACAATTCCGAAATTATCATTGATAACTTTTGCTAATGGTGCCAAACAATTTGTAGTACATGATGCATTAGATACAATGGTATCGGCAGCAGTTGCTTTTTCGTGGTTTACTCCCATAACAAACATAGGTGCATCTGCAGATGGTGCTGATATAACTACTTTTTTAGCACCGCCTTTTATGTGTGCTTGTGCAGTTTCGATTGTGGTAAAAATACCTGTACATTCGGCAACAACATCGACTCCTACTTCGTCCCATTTTAGGGTTGCTGGATCTTTTTCGGCAGTAACTCTGATATTTTTATCGTTTACGAAAAGTTTTCCGTCTTTAACTTCTACTTTTCCTGCAAAACGTCCGTGAACTGAATCATATTTTAATAAATAAGCTAAATGCTCTACATCTAATAAATCATTTATGGCTACTACTTCTACATTGTCTCTGTTAAAGGTTTCTCTAAATACTATTCTTCCAATTCTTCCGAAACCGTTAATTCCTAATTTTACTTTCATTTTCATTTTCTCTTAAGGTTTAGCAGCATGCTTCACCAATTTATATTAATTTAATTTTTACCTTTTAAGTGGACATGATGTCTGAAACTCTTAATAACTCTCTATCAATTTCACATTTTCCTTTAATAGCTTGCTCTAATGGTGTTAATGCCACTTTATCACTAAGTAATCCCACCATAAAATTTGATTTTCCTTCTAATAATGATTCCACTGCTTTTACGCCCAAACGAGAAGCAAGTACCCTGTCGAAACAAGATGGTGCTCCACCACGTTGCATGTGTCCTAATACTGAAACACGAACATCATATTCTGGTAAATTTTCTTCGACGTAATCTTTGAGCTCAAATACATTTTTACCAATTTTATCACCTTCGGAAACAACAACTATACTCGACGATTTTCCTGATGCTTTACTCTTTTGTAGCGATTCTAATAATCTTTCTAATCCTAAATCTTCTTCGGGAATTAGGATTTCCTCTGCTCCTGCTCCAATTCCAGCGTTTAGTGCAATATGACCTGCGTCACGTCCCATAACTTCGACAAAAAACAATCGGTTATGAGAACTGGCTGTATCTCTAATTTTGTCAATAACCTCTACCACAGTATTTAAAGCGGTATCGTAACCTAAAGTATGGCTGGTACCAAAAATATCATTATCGATAGTTCCCGGAATTCCCATAACAGGATAATCAAATTCATTATTAAAGATTTCGGCTCCAGTAAAAGTTCCGTCACCACCAATAACTACAAGCGCATCAATATTTGAATCAATAAGATGTTGGTGAGCTTTTTGACGACCTTCGGCTGTCATAAACTCTTTAGATCTTGCAGATTTTAGGATTGTACCTCCTTTATTAACGATGTTGTTTACAGATCGTGGACCCATTTCTTTAAAATCGCCTTCTATCATACCTTGATAACCACGATATATACCAATACATTCTATATTATGGTAAGCACAAGTACGCACTACTGAACGGATAGCTGCATTCATACCTGGAGCATCTCCTCCTGAAGTTAAAACTCCTATTTTTTTTATCGTTTTTGGCATTAATGATGGTAAATTAAATTTGTATTACTAAAGTATTACAATTTTAAATGTGATAAACATTTAAATTAATTAAATATTAATCTTTAGTTTGAGTCAGGAACAGTTTCAGGAACAGTTTTGGGTTTTTCAGTTCCTTTTTTCTGGCGCTGTTCTGTAAATTGGATAAAATCTGGTGTTAAATCAGAATCTGGAATTTCTTCTTTTTTAGATTCTTTATCTTTCTTATTTTTTTTAGAATTCAAAATTTTCTCAACTAGTTCTTTGAAAGTATTAAAATCTACTTCATAAGAAACTCCCAATCCTTGAGTATAGCCAATACTTTCTCCTATATAATTTGTGTCATTTTCGCGATTAAAAAATCGAGCTTTAAGCGATCCATCTTCGTTTAGACGTAATTGTACTTCAACATCTCCTACTATAACGGACTCATTTACACCACCAACTGGAACGCCTAGCTTACCATTAATAGTTACTTTATCACTAATTTTTGTTGAAAGCGTTACCCCAACTTGCGCATCTGTTCTGGAATCTAGACTTTTTTTGTTTCCTTGTATATAGTAAGGATCTATTTTTAGTTTGTCATCATCATTAGAAAATATATCTTGAAATAAACTATTTGCTTTTTCTAGTAAATTTCCTGTAATTATATTCTCACCAACACCTTTATCACTCAAAAAACTTCCTGACGATAACAATGCCATAGCCTGTGTTTGTCTCTTGTCGCTATCACTTAATTTATATTCTATTTCAGCTTTTAAGACAGAACTTAATGTTGGAAAATTAATAGATATATCAGGAATTGGACTTGTAAGTTTGTCTGTAAGTTTGATAACAACTTCGGTAGGAATTTTTTTAGTAAATGAAGAATTTTCTAATAATATTCCTGGATTTGCTTCTGTTTTATAAACAGCTTCCATATTTAATGTTGCATTTAGCGGATCTCCATCCCAAGAAATTGATCCTCCTTTTTTGATGTCGAATTTCTTGTCTATAATACCTCCGTATTTAAAATTATAAGTACCCTCATAAACCTGAAAATCTCCCCACATATTAAATTTACCTAATGTATTTACTTCCATTAGCAAACTTCCTGCACCACGTCCTTTTATCGAATGTCCTGAACTTTTGTCTATAATAACTTCTATTTCAGCATCTTTAGTTATATCTAATTCAAAATTAAGCTCTACGCCGTTATAACTTTTAGATTTTTTCCCTTTTGTTTTATTAGCAACAAACTCTTTTGAAGATTTAAATTTTATATAATCATATTCTGATGAAGATTCAGAATCGTTAATTGGAATTTTTATAGATGTTCCTTTTTCCGATTTTGCATTTACATTAATAACCAAACCATTTATTGGTCCTTTTATCGTTGCATCTCCATCTATAAAAGCCGTTCCGTAATATAAAGCATCGTCAGAATCTTTTGTATCTAAAGCCACAATTCTTTTGGAGTTTAGGTTCAAATCTAAAAGCCAATCTCCAAAATTATGATGACGTATTCCTCCACTCAAAACGCCTTTTGTACTGTATTTAGAGTCGTTAATTTTTATATTTCTGAATGAAAATTGGTTTTCTGTTACATCGACAACCGAGTTATTTTCGAAATTATAATCAATATTTAAGTACGGGATTTTTAAACCTGCTTTATTCAAATACAATCTTCCTTTAATTTCTGGATTTTCTAATTCTCCTTCAAAACTTGCTGTTCCTGAAGCTAATCCTCGAATATTTGTAATGACACTACCCCCCAAAGGGCTAAAAATGCCCATATTAAAATTATTGAGTCGAACATCTAGATCGAGCAAGGTTTTTTTGTTTTCGATAAATATGTTTCCGTCGGCAGAAAAAGATTCTAATCCGTCATTTTTTAAAACTGAATTTATTTTGAAATTCTTAAAACTATCATCCCCTTTTACATCGATAGCCAACTTCCCTAAATCTAAATCATTAATAATCAAACTATCAATAGTTACTGATGCAGTTGGTTCGTAAATAGACTTATTTTGCTTAAAATTGACCAATCCATTTACTTTTCCTTTAAATTTTAAACTATCTACCGATGGTGTGATTTTGTCGAGTTCAATATCTTTTAACGAAAGTTTTAAATCTTTATAGGTTGAATCTCGCAAAACCCCCATGAGTTCCATCACTTGGTTTTTGTGTGACATTGTTATTTTTTCAACCGAAAAATCGGTTAATTTCTTGTTGAAAATAATCTTATTATCTTTAGATTCATTTTCGTTTATAAACCACAAATAATTTTTAAAATTAACTTCCGATTTTTTGATTCCAACCACACTGTTTTTATCTTTATTAATCGTGTGATAAAGGTTTAAATTATAAAAATCATCTCCTTTTTTACCTCCTTTAAACTCTGTTCTGAAAAATAAAGTATCGTTTGCAGTTACATTTATCAGGCTAAAATCTGATACTTTATAATGCTTTGTTTTGATGCTATCCATCTCGACATAAACATTATACAAAGGGTTTTTATTGTCTATATCAATATTTATATTATCAAAATAGTTATTATAAGCGGTAATGTTTGGCGATTTGAAATTGAATTTAAATTCATCATTATCAGAATTTATCATACCTTTCATAAATGTATTTTCGCCTAGAGATACATCTGGAAGAAAAATTTCGATTAATTTATTATACACATTAAAATCAAATTTCAAAAACTGACCTTTATTTACTTTGTTTGGTGAATAATTGGCATATAAACTTCCCAAAGAATTTTCTATTAATTTTTTAAGCTGATTAAACTGAAATTTTCCTACCACTTTCCCTTCAATAATATCAGGTGAATTGATGGTCATGGTTCTAATACGATTTTCATCGAAAGATGATTTTACCACAAAATCATCAAAAAAGTAAGTATCTTTATTATTTTCGTAGGAAGTACTATTTATAAAAACCTCTCCGTACAAATTGTCAATTGAATTTCCCTGTAACTTCATCGTAACATCACCACGAAAAACCGAAATAGAATCTGCTGTATATAATTTTAGTTTTTTAAGATTGGCGTATTCAACATTGGCATGAAAATCATATTTATTTTCCTTTTTGTTTAGATTCAGAATTCCATCAAAATCCATTTGCAAATTTGGGTCGTTTACTCCAATATTTCCTTTAAATATCGACTTTATCATGGTTCCATCAACCACCATGTTCTTGTAATTGTATTTATTATAATAAACACTTTGTGCTATTCCTTTTACTTTTGTATTTAGGTATTTTTGGTTAAATCCTTTACCGTCAACGTCTAAATCTAGATTTACAATACCAACGTCGGTTCTGTTTAAGAGTTTTCCTAAATTAAAATTATCTAATTTTACGTTTCCAATATAAGTTGCATTGTCTATATTATCGTTGCTTGTCATGCTCAAATTAGACTTTACATTTCCTAAAGCTGTTTTTAATGAAATATCTGCTTTTATGGTTTTCAAAGTAACTTCTGTCGTTCCAGAAAGATTAAATACCCCAAATTTTTTGAACGTTGTAGGCAAATTTTCTCCTAAAACTCTTGGCAAAATCGCATTAAGATTATTATAAGTTGAAGATATTTTAGAGAAATCTCCTTTCATATAAAAATCTCCTTTATTTTTAGAAAAAAGGTTTTTAAACGTAAAGTCTCCTATAATTTCGGACTTATTATTGTCTATTAATTTTAACTTTTTTGTAGAAAAATTATTTAATGTTCCTAAAAGTTTTCCGCTTAAATTGAATCGCTGATTTTTACCAAATTCTCCATAATAATAATTCAAATCATTAGAAGAAACAGAACCTTTATCAATTTTTACATCAAAAATAACTTTGTTATTAAAATCTGAAAAGTCTTTTCGGTCATATCGTAAAGCTACATTTCCTTTCAGGTCAGATTCTGGTGTTTTTACTGTTAGTTTTTCTAACAGAATATTCTTTTTAGTATAAGTAAACTCAGATATAAGATTATCAACTACAAGACCATGATTATCTATAAACGACATTTCTTGTATTGAAGTTGTAACATCTGGCCCAAGAATTTTAAATTTTGTAGTAACTGCATTTAGTTTTCTTGCACCAAAAAGTAACGGTTTATCAAGATTGTAATCGTTAAACGAAAAAGAACTATTAGTTAAATTGAATTTATTTGCGGTTAGTAAGAACTTTTTGTTCGATTTAGATGGTGTTCCGTCATCTAAAAGAGCAATAAATTTATCCAAATTATTGTCTTTTTCGCCTTTGTAGTTTTTCAAATTAAAATATAAGCCGTCCATTACAACATCGCCAAAATGCAAATCGCCATCCACTAGTTTTTTAGCATCTAGAATATTTGTTTTTAATCTATTAATGTAAAATAAAGTGTCTTTTTTGTGATCTCTAATCAGAACTTGCTTCAGTTTTACGCCTCCAAATACAGTAAAATTAACTTCCTGAATGGTAATATCTGTACCAAATTCTTCATTTATATATTCAGTGGCTTTTTGCCCCAAATAAGTTTGAACAGATGGTAAAGAAAGTGCAATACCAAGCGACAACAATAGCAATATCAATCCGAGAAGGAATAATAATGTGTATTTTCTAAGTTTTTTGAGGCCTGTATTTTTTTTCTTTTCTTCCAACAATAGTTTTTTGCAAAGGTAAACAGCCCTAAACCTTTAGATTTGATAAAAAATCTTTATTTTTGGGCTTCGATGTAAAATTAAATATTTTATATCGGTTTATCAAATATAACGCAAAATCTATGCCTTTTATGCATCAAAAACCAATTTATATTCTTGCTATCGAAAGTTCTTGCGATGATACTGCTGCAGCTGTGATGCAAAATGACAAAGTATTATCTAATATTGTTGCGCGACAAGCTATACATGAGCAATATGGCGGTGTAGTTCCCGAACTAGCGTCGCGAGCGCACCAACAAAATATTGTTCCTGTAATTGATGTTGCCCTCAAAAAAGCAAATGTTTCTAAAGAACAATTGTCTGCTATTGCATTTACACAAGGGCCAGGGCTTATGGGTTCGCTATTAGTTGGCAGTTCGTTTGCGAAAAGTATGGCAATGGCGTTAAACATTCCACTTATTGCAGTAAATCATATGCATGCACATATTTTAGCTCATTTTATTGATGAAGATGGTTTCGATAAACCTGAATTTCCTTTTATAGCCTTGACCATTTCCGGAGGACATACTCAGATTGTAAAAGTAAATGGCTTTTTCGATATGGAAATCATAGGCGAAACTACCGATGATGCAGTCGGAGAAGCATTCGACAAAAGTGCTAAAATATTAGGACTTCCCTATCCTGGAGGACCATTAGTAGATAAATATGCGCAATTGGGAAACCCGAAAGCTTATAAATTTACCAAACCAAAAATGCCAAATTTAGATTTTAGCTTTTCTGGACTAAAAACCCAAATTTTATATTTTATTCAAAATAATATAAAAGAAAATCCGAATTTTATCGATGAAAATCGGAACGATATTTGTGCTTCTATCCAAAATATTATTATCGAAATTTTGATGGAAAAACTAAAACTCGCGGTACAACAAACAGGAATAAAACAAATTGCTATTGGCGGTGGCGTTTCGGCAAATTCAGGAATTAGAAACACATTGAAAGAAGCTGAAAAAAAATATGGCTGGAAAACTTTTATCCCAAAATTTGAGTACACGACTGACAATGCCGCTATGATTGGCATTGTAGGTTACCAACGTTTTTTAGAAAATAAATTTAATGATGCTTCTGTAGTTAGCAAAGCACGAATCGATTTTTAATATGCAATTATTTTACAATCCGGATATAAATACTGATTTAAAAGAGTTTTCTTTCGACAAAGAAGAAAGCAAACATATAATTAAAGTATTGCGCAAAACAGAAGGTGATATATTACATGTAACCAATGGTTTAGGAAATTTATTTTCGACAGAGATTATTTTAGCTTCCGAAAAAAAATGTACTGTAAGAATCGTTATTACCAAAACATCGCAACCGACCGATTTTTATATTCATTTGGCTGTGGCACCAACAAAAATGAATGATCGTTTCGAATGGTTTCTTGAAAAAGCTACTGAAATGGGAATTCACGAAATTACGCCTATTATATGTGATCGTTCCGAAAGAAAAATTATTAAAAATGAGCGTTTTGATAAAATTATATTGTCGGCGATGAAACAATCATTACAATTTTTTCTGCCAAAGTTAAATGAACCTATTTCGTTTAAAGATTTTATTAATCAGCAACACGACGGAAATTTGTGTATAGCACATTGCGAAGAAACCGACAAAAAATTATTAAAAAACACTCTAAAACCAAAAGAAAAATACACTATACTAATTGGCCCTGAAGGCGATTTTTCTGAAAAAGAAATCCAATTAGCGCAAACCAACAATTATATTCCTGTATCTTTGGGAAACACCCGATTGCGAACAGAAACTGCTGCAGTTGTTGCTTGTCATAGTGTGGTTTTTATAAATGAGTGAATTTAGCGACAAATGAAAAAAATAATTTTATTTTTAATTCTGGTTACAACACCAGTACTTTCGCAAGAAATCGCTTTACTTAAATATAGTGGTGGTGGCGACTGGTATGCCAATCCTACCTCATTACCCAATTTGATAAAATTTTGCAATCAGAATATAAATACGACTATAAGAACCAAACCAGTTACGGTTACACCAGGAAGTGCAGATATTTTTTCGTATCCGTTTATTCACATGACTGGGCACGGAAATGTAGTTTTTAATGATGCGGAAGTTCAGAACTTACAATATTACTTGCGTTCTGGTGGTTTTCTTCATATTGATGATAATTACGGAATGGATCAATACATACGAAAAGAAATTTCAAAACTTTTCCCTAATGAAACTTTAGTAGAAATTCCTTCTAATCATTCCATTTTCCAAAAACCTTTTCCATTTCCTGAGGGATTACCTAAAATACATGAGCACGATAATAAAAGACCACAAGCTTTTGGGGTTTTTATAGATACTAAATTGGTCCTACTCTATACTTATGAATGCGATTTAGGTGATGGTTGGGAAGATACTGAAGTACACAATGACCCAAAAAATGTTAGAGAAAAAGCTTTAAAAATGGGAGCTAATATTATTAGTTTTGTTTTTTTAGGAACGTAAAATTTGAAAGTTTCTAGATTTAAACAAAAAAGCTCCCACTTGCAATTACAAGTGGGAGCTTTTAATAAAAGATTAAAAACTAATTATTGCTTAATTAATTTTCCAATTTTAACAGTGTTATTATTATTTAATACTTTAAATACATAAATACCATTCTCTAAGTTTGACATGTTAACTGCATTTAATTCGTTAG